>NZ_RZRP01001380.1:0-923 GCF_003997795.1 Mesorhizobium sp. M7A.F.Ca.US.005.03.2.1
GCGCTGACCGCGTCGTCCCAGACGGTGACGCTCTCCTGATCGTGGGCTATTCCGCTCTCCAGCTTGGATATGATCAAGGCGACCAAGCTTTTCTGCCGTGACACGGCAACACCATCGGACTGGGTCGCCGACCACAGCAAAAGGCCTGTGGTGAGGGTCGCAACAAGCAGCGTCACGACAATGATGGGCAAAGCAGTTCGCTTGAAAAAAAGGCGACGTGTTGGTTCGCCGAAATGCCGGAGCAGCGTCATGAGGCTGCTTTACGCTAAGAAAACTGCTGGACCGTTAAAGGCGCGGCATCAGGCAAGCTGCACGTTTGAAAAGGCCAGTTCGATAACCCGGCGTTGAACTGCCAAGGAACAAATTGGCCGCGCGCGCGTTCGAGAGCGGCCTTTGCGGGGACTGAACACGAATGCTACTCGCTTTGGGGAACGCGCTCTCGACGACGGTTATGGCCGGCAGAAGTGGGGGTGCGGAAATTTTCGGCGTGGTCGATCTCAGCACTAAAGCCGAGGTAAGGATCAACGCGATGAATTTGGGAATGGCAATTCAGTTCGTGGCCAATGCCTCGGTGCTCGGTTACGATGTCCGTTCGGCGATGGTCTTCTACGGCGAACCCGGAACGCCAAGCCTCAGGGCAAATGACTGCGATCGATTGTGGACGCAATTTGGTGCCGCGCTCCTTCGCCCATAACGCCGGACGCTTTTGGCTATCTTCAGCTGTCTGGAGCTAACAGCCCATGCCGCGCCACCGGACCGTCGGATCATGAGATCTGAGAGACCTGACGAGAAATTTGCTTTCGGTCACTTCACCGGCACGCAGAGCCGGTCGGGCACTTTGGGGACAAGGGTGGCGGTGGGTTTGCCGATGCAAGTGCAGTGTGCTCGAGCCAATTCGCGACTGGGCGCCGGTTGAACCGCTC
>NZ_RZRP01001381.1:0-920 GCF_003997795.1 Mesorhizobium sp. M7A.F.Ca.US.005.03.2.1
GCCTTGTACGGGCATCTTGAAGCCGGTGCGGCGGACGAACTCGCCGCCGGCGACCAGCACAAGGCCGAGCGCGCCGGCCATGGTCAGCCGTACGCCGGGGCCGAAAATGCCGGCTTCGATGGTGTAGCGGATCAGGAACAGACCGCCCAGCGCCAGGGCGATGCCGCCGACCCAGACCGCCCAGCGGGTGCCGAGCGCGGTTTCGACATCGGATTGGCGGGCGGCTTTCGTCGCTCCGGGAAGCTCCGCGGGTTCCACCGCCTTCGGCGCCGGTTCTGGAGCGGTCCACGGCCCGGACACGATCTCGCCGGTCGAGTCTTCCGTTTCCGTGGCTGGCGCCGGTGCGGCGACCGGCTCGCTTGTCGCTGGAGAGGGAATGTCGGCCGCTGCCGCAACGGCTGGAATCACATCGGCGGGTGCGTTGTCGGCCACCGCCTGTTCGGACGGCTTGGCCGCCGGCGGCACGGCTCCCGAGAGCACAAGGCTGCGCAGCGCGCCAAGCTCACGCTCGACAAGGCCGATGCGGCTCTGCTGACGCGAAATGATGACGAACAAGGCGATGATGGCGACAAGGCCGATCAGGCTTTCAAACATGGCGGTTCCCCCAAACCAGGCCAGTTTTCACTGACATTCGTCGTACTGACATTCAAATGCGGCGGCCAAGCGGCCAGAAAACTCAGCGCGCCGCCAGATTGGCGGCCGGAAAGATCGAGCATGTTTCGGTGCCGAAAGCCAGCAGCTTGCCGCCGGCATCCTTCAGCGTCGCTTCCGACACCGCCAACGTGCGGCCCTTGTGAACAACCCTGCCCTCGCAGACCACCTCGCCGGTCTTCGGCGTGATGGGACGCGTCAAATTCACCTTGAACTCCGCCGTCGTATAGGCCTCGCTCTTTTCGAGCAGCGTCTGCACGGCACAGGCC
>NZ_RZRP01001382.1:0-918 GCF_003997795.1 Mesorhizobium sp. M7A.F.Ca.US.005.03.2.1
ATCCAGCACGGGATCAGCTCGACCTCAGGCCGCGCCGTCGACAGATTGTAGAGCCCGGAGCGGAACGCCAGCAGCGGCTCGTCTGTCATGTTGCGGGTGCCCTCGGGAAACAGGATAAGCGAGTGCCCTTGGTCGAGAACCGACAGCATGATCTCGATGGGGTTTTCCTCAGGTCTCGTCCATTGCCGGTTGATGAGCACGGACGACAACATGTCCTGCGCGATGAAGCGGCGCAGCCGCGACTTCCCCCAATATTCGCCTGCGGCAACAGCATGGGTGATCGCGCGCTCCCTTTCGCTGAGACAGGCCGACAAAAGGATGAAGTCGCCATGGCTGGTGTGATTGGCGAAATAGATGCGCTGCCGCTCGGAGGGCAGGCTGCCGTTCCAGATCGGCCGCACCCCGGTCACCATCCGGGCCAGAGCCGACAGGCCGACGGAGGTTACCGTCTGCAGCAAGGTGAAGGTCTTGAGCGAAAGCTTGTTCATCGCGGCGCCCAAAACCCTGCCGCCAGAAGCGCTGCGGCGAACAGAGCCAGGGCAGCGCGCTGCTTGAACAGCAAGCGGCTTGTGCCGGCCATGCGGTCATCGAGCAAGCGTGTCGCGAACGGAGCCGGTTTCAGGCGCATGCGCGCCAACATGTCATCCACCGCGGCACCGCCGGAAGCTTCGTCGTCATGGCTCGCCATCAGTCGGAACAGCAGCGCGTCGAATGCCAGCAATGCCGACAGCGCCAGCACCGCAACCGCGCTCGCGGCGGCGATCGACAAAGCGATGGCCGCGGGCAAGGTCTCGAAGGCACCGCGCGCCGATGCGGCTAGAGGCGCAAGGACATTTGCGGCCAGCACGATTGCGGCCGGCCACGCGGCCTGTCGCATCAGCATGCCGGCGAAGCGGTCGGTGCGGTCCTGATAGGTAT
>NZ_RZRP01001383.1:0-918 GCF_003997795.1 Mesorhizobium sp. M7A.F.Ca.US.005.03.2.1
GTATCCTTGCAGGTCCGCGGCTTTGCGCCGATAAGCGGCACCGGCGGCTCGCGCAGGGCGGCCGAAGAAGCGGCGGCTTCGGCATTTCTTGTGCGCGAAGGCGTTTGGGCCGCCGCATCGGCCCAAAAATCGGGGGGCTCGCGGCCCTCCAGTGAAGGGAGCGCGGCATGACCGCTACCGAAGAGCCGGCGACCACAGCCGCCGCCACGCATTCCGGCTTTGTCGCGCTGATCGGCGCGCCCAATGCGGGCAAGTCGACCTTGGTCAACCAATTGGTCGGCGCCAAGGTGTCGATCGTCACCCACAAGGTGCAGACGACTCGCGCCATCGTGCGCGGCATCGCCACGCATGACAATGCGCAAATCGTTTTCGTCGACACGCCCGGCATCTTCAAGCCGAAGCGAAGGCTCGACACGGCGATGGTGACCACCGCCTGGGGTGGGGCCAAGGACGCCGATATCGTACTGCTTCTGATCGACGCCGAGCGCGGCATCAGGGGCGACGCCGACGCCATCCTCGAACGGCTGAAGGATGTGCGCCAGCCGATGGTGCTGATCCTCAACAAGGTCGACCGCGTCAAGCACGAAGCGCTGCTGGCTCTGTCGGCGGCAGCGAACGAAAGGGTGCCGTTCAAGCGCACCTTCATGGTGTCGGCGCTGACCGGTTCCGGCTGCAAGGACGTGCTCGATTATCTGGCCGAGTCTCTGCCGGTCGGTCCCTGGTACTATCCGGAAGACCAGATCTCGGACCTGCCGATGCGCCAGCTCGCGGCCGAGATCACGCGCGAGAAGCTTTATCTCAGGCTGCATCAGGAATTGCCCTATTCCTCGCATATCGAGACCGAGAAATGGGAAGAGAAGCCGGACGGCTCGGTGCGCATCGACCAGACCATCTATGTCGAGCGCGACAGCCAGAAGA
>NZ_RZRP01001384.1:0-914 GCF_003997795.1 Mesorhizobium sp. M7A.F.Ca.US.005.03.2.1
GAGCCGAAACGTGCAATCAGCGTCAGCCGGCCGGGTTCATTTTCGGGGTTGAGCAAGTCGATCAGCTCCAGCAAGCCGTCCGGCGTCAGCGACGGACCGCATTTCAGGCCGAGCGGGTTCTTGATGCCGCGGCAATATTCGACATGCGCATGGTCGGGCTGGCGGGTGCGGTCGCCGATCCAGATCATATGGCCCGAGGTAGCGTACCAGTCGCCGGAGGTCGAATCGACACGCGTCAGCGCCTCCTCGTAGCCGAGCAGCAGCGCCTCATGGCTGGTATAGAAATCGGTCTCGCGCAGCGCGTAGTTGGTTTCCGAAGTGATGCCGACGGCCTTCATGAAGTCCATCGTCTCGGTGATGCGGTTGGCGAGCGACTCGTATTTCTCGCCCTGCGGGCTGTCGGACACGAAGCCGAGCATCCAGCGGTGCACATTCTCCAGGCTGGCATAGCCGCCTTGCGCGAAGGCGCGCAGAAGGTTGAGCGTCGCCGCCGACTGGCGGTACGCCATCTCCTGGCGAGCGGGATCCGGAATGCGCGACTTCGGGTCGAATTCGATGCCGTTGATGATGTCGCCGCGATAGCTGGGCAGCGTCACCTCGCCCTTGGTCTCATTGTCGGACGAGCGCGGCTTGGCGAACTGGCCGGCAACGCGGCCGACCTTGACCACCGGCTGCGCGCCGGCGAAGGTCAGCACCACCGACATCTGCAGGAAGACGCGGAAGAAGTCGCGGATGTTGTCTGCGCCGTGCTCGGCGAAGCTCTCGGCGCAATCGCCACCCTGAAGGAGGAATGCGTCACCGGCAGCGACCGAAGCGAGCTGCTTCTTGAGCTTGCGCGCCTCACCGGCAAAAACCAGCGGCGGAAAGGTTGCGAGCTGGGCCTCCGTGTTCTTCAGCGCTGCAAGGTCCGGATA
>NZ_RZRP01001385.1:0-912 GCF_003997795.1 Mesorhizobium sp. M7A.F.Ca.US.005.03.2.1
GTATGAATCAGTATAGTCGCGCCTTACATCCGCCATGCGGTGAGCGGGACGATCGAGCGTGCGGAACGGGAACCGGTTGCGGCCGGAGCGGGTGATTCATGAAATTCCTCGGAAACAAAGCAACCGTGATGCCGCTGATGGCAATCACGGCGACGCTGGCTTTCGGTGTACCCCAGGCAGGCGCGCAGGGGCTCTTCGACATGCTTTTCGGCGGCGGCGTCAGGCATGCGCCGAAAGGCGAGTTTCCGCCCCCGCCACCGAAGAACAAGCCAAAGCCGAAAGTGTCCGGTGGCGGCGGCGGCAATGTGAAGATCAGCAGCCCGTCCTACTACACCTACAAGGCCGACCGGCTGGTTCGCGTCGACTTCTCGGCATTGGCCGCGACGCCGGCGCCGGCGACACCGCAGGACGCCGCCTTCGTCCCGTCGGCTACGGGTGCCGCGTTTCGTGATGCGGTTGCCAGCTTGGGCGACTACGAACTCTTAGCCGAGCCCGACATCGCCAAGGCGCTGATCGCGTACTACTCGGCCAATCCGGATTTCATCTGGATAAGCGGAACCAGCCTCAACAGCCGTGCGCAGGATGCGGTGCGGGTGCTTGGCGAGGCTTCAAGCTATGGCCTCACGCCCGCCGACTATACGGTCGAAGTGCCCGCTGCCGGCGCATCGTCGACCGATGCCAATGCGCAACTGAAAGAACTCGTCCGTTTCGAGATGGCGCTTTCGGCGCGTGTGCTGCGCTATGCCCACGACGCCCAGAACGGCCGCGTCGATCCCAACCGCATGACCGGCTATTATGATTTCCCGGCCAAGCCGCTCGATCTGCAAGGCGTGCTGAAAACGCTGGCTCATACCCAGCAGGTGCGCACCTATCTCGAATCGCGGCACCCGCAGAATGCGGAATACCAGGCGC
>NZ_RZRP01001386.1:0-911 GCF_003997795.1 Mesorhizobium sp. M7A.F.Ca.US.005.03.2.1
ATTTCCCAGAGATAGGAGACCTCGCTGCGCAATTGATCGTCGCTGTCGGCCATCTTCAGCCGGGTGCGGGCGCTCATGATGGCGAGGTAGTGGGACATGTTGTCGAAGGTGTCTTCCGGCCGCAGCGTGATGGCGTCCATCAGGTCGAGCACGCGCGGCTTGGCGTTGGCGTCGAGCGCCAGCAGGCGGCGCTGTTCGATCACGGCGCGTGCCAGCGGATTGGCGAAAGGCCGCTCCGGCATCAGCAGCGTCTTGGTTTCGCTCGATGCGGTGTGCCCGGCATCGTCGGTAGCGACCAGCGTCAGCTTGATGCTGCTGCCGGCCCAGACATGCTCGGTCAGGTCCTTGGAGGTCCTGGCGGCGTTCGACTTGCCGCCGCGACGCGGCAGCGTCAGCGGCATTTCAGATGCACCGTACAGTGGACGCGCATTCGGCGCCTGCGGATCGGCAAGCGCGAACACCGCCTTGGCGGTGGCGGCGCCATAGTCGTCGTCGATCTGGTAGTTGAGCTCGAAGGCGCCGTTGGCGGCGCGCTTGGGCTCGCCGACGAAGCGGATCTGCGGCGGCTTGTCCGGTACGACCGCGAAGGCCCAGCGGCCGAGCTGGTCCTCGCCCGACGTCAGCGTCAGCGTGCCGTCGCCGGTCAGCTTGCTGGTGAACTGGCGCACCTTGGACGGCGTCGCCGGGCTTGCAGCCGGCTTGGCGGCGGCCTGCGGTGCAGCCGGGTCGATGGCGCGGGAATTGCCATTCTTGTCGGCGTAGCCGAGCGTTTCCTCGCCTGAGCCGCCCGTCACGCGCAGCGAAACGTCACTGCCTTCGGGAACCGTAAAGGTCGGGATGGCCTGGTTGGCGTCGGCGGTCAGGAAGATCGGCGGCTTGCCGGTGTAGGACGGCGGGGTCACCCAGGCGTC
>NZ_RZRP01001387.1:0-901 GCF_003997795.1 Mesorhizobium sp. M7A.F.Ca.US.005.03.2.1
GCGACAAGGAAAAACTGTTCGTCGCTGTGGTCCGTGATCTGACCGAACGTTGCAATGCCGGAATCTTCGCCACCATTGCCACCTTCCCCGATCAGCCGGGGGATCTCGAAGCCGACCTGATCGGCTTTGCGGTGCGCTTGAATCAGAATTGCATCTGCAACCGCGATGGAAAATTCCTGCGCAAGCTGATCCAGACCGAAGGCGAGCGCTATCCCGAACTGTTTGCCGAATGGCGCGAACAGGGACCGGGCAGGACATGGCCGGCAATCGCCGCCCGCTTCGCCCGCCTCGCCTATGGCGGCTATCTCACGATCGAGGACCCGGACGTGGCGGCACGCCAGTTCCTTGGCCTCGTCAATGCCGAACTGCAGACCACCTTCATGCTTGGCGGCTCGCCGCGCGAGGACGAGGTGCTGCGATCCGCGACCAATGGCGTGCGTACCTTCCTGCGCGCCTTCGGCAAGCGCCGCTCCGCGGCATCGTCCGAAAAGCAAAGCGCGCTCGCCAGCGCCTGAGCGATCAAATCGCTGGCAATAGTCTTCGCTTCCGCGCGAGGGTGATCTATATGCGGTTTACGCCGCGCTCAAGCTTGATTACAGCTATGCGGACGATTCAACGGAACCCGACCGCCACATGGCCGACGACCACATCCGCTACGACATTCTGGCCCAGGAGGCGTTGCGCGGCGTCATGCGCAAGGTCCTGGCCGAGGTCGCGCGCACCGGCCTCCCCGGCAACCACCACTTCTTCATCACCTTCCTGACCGGCGCGCCGGGCGTACGCGTGTCTTCGCGGCTGCGCGAGCGCTATCCCGAGCAGATGACCATCGTCATTCAGTTCCAGTATTGGGACCTGAAGGTGACCGATACCGGCTTCGAGGTTGGCCTGTCCTTCTCCGATG
>NZ_RZRP01001388.1:0-899 GCF_003997795.1 Mesorhizobium sp. M7A.F.Ca.US.005.03.2.1
GCTACAGGCTGGAACCGGAGACCCGCAAGGTGACGGATGCGCGAGGCGTGGCCGTCGACCTCACCGGCGCCGAGTTCGATCTTTTGCAGGTGTTTCTCGACCGTCCCGGCCGGCTTTTGTCGCGCGACCAGCTTCTCGACCTGACGCAGGGCCGCGAACGCGATCCGCTCGAACGCTCGGTCGATGTGCTGGTGAGCCGGCTGCGCCGGAAATTTTCCGACACCGGCGACGGGCCGCTGTTCAAGACCGTGCGCAATGGCGGCTACCAGCTCACGGCGCGTGTCGAGACCGTGGAGAGCCACGCGTGAATTCGCTGCGCCGCCGTCTCATCCTGCTGTTGGTCGCCTCGATCGTCGGCGTCGTCGGCCTGGCGACGGCCGCCGTCATCAGCGTGCGCGGTGGCGGACCGCCGCCGGAACTGACCGTGCCCTGGATTGCCCAACAGATGGAAATGGTGGTGCGGCTCTTGCCGGGGCCGATCCCCGACGTCCTGCGGGTTCAATTCGCCGACCATCCAGCGGGCGGCAAGGTGGCTCGTGCGGAAACGGCGATGCTCAACGACATCCTGCACCGGCGTGGCCTCGACTTTCCCGCGGTCGTCAACGAGAAGCCGGACGAACCCGGCCAGATCGCATCGATGCACCTGCCCGACAGCCGATGGGCGATCATTGAGGTGCCGCACCTCAAGCCGCCGCGGCGAGAATGGCTGGTTCTGGCCGGCTGGATCTCGCTGATCGTCGCCGGCGCCACGGCGGTATCGGTCTATTTCACCTCGGTGCTGATCCGACCGCTCGAAATGCTGGAGGCCGCCGTCTCCAAGATCGGATCGGACGGCGTGCTGGCGGCGGTGCCGGAAGTGGGTTCGGCCGAGGTCAAGGCCACCGCGCATGCGCTGAACC
>NZ_RZRP01001389.1:0-895 GCF_003997795.1 Mesorhizobium sp. M7A.F.Ca.US.005.03.2.1
CTAAGATCGAGGGCATCCATCGATCAACGGCCAAAACGGCCCGCCGCGAAAGGTGCGAGCCGAGCCGGATCGCCGCGTCCGCCGATCAAGTTGGCGACCAGCCGCGCGGTGATCGGAGCCAGCGTCAGGCCGAGATGGCCGTGCCCGAAAGCATGAATTACGCGGGAGCTGCCGCGCGAAGCGCCGATGACCGGCCTGGAATCCGGCAGGGACGGCCGGAAGCCGAGCCATTGCGAGGCAGGCGAGCCGAGCCTGGGAAAAATTTGCCTGGCGCCACGGTCAAGCAGCGCCAGCCGGCGCGGATTTGGCGGCGCGACCAGGCCGCCGAGTTCGACGGTGCCGGCGACCCGCAAGCGGCCAGCCATCGGCGTCAGGTAGAAACCAAGATCGACGGGACAGACAGGTCGGTTGAGCAGCGGCGCGTCGGTCTGGAATTCCAGATGATAGCCGCGCTCGGTCTCGAGCGGAATCCTGTCGCTGGCCTGCGCGGCCAGTGCGCGCGACCGTGCACCGGCGGCGATCACCACCGTGCCAGCCTTGATGCGAACGCCGGGTCCGCTGAGCTGCACACCGTCAGCCTCGACCTGCAGCCCGGTGATCTCTGCCTGCTTCACCGATGCACCACGGGCACTCACCGCGCCCAGCAACCGCCGCATCACCATTGCCGGATCGGTGACATTGATCGAGTCGGGAAAATACACGCCATGCGCTGCTGTCGCCGGCAGGCCCGGCTCAAGCGCCGCCACCTCTTCGGGAGTCAGGACCTCTTGGTGGATGCCAAACGCAGCGCGCATTGCCCGGCCGCCGGCGCCAGCGGCAAAATCGCTCAAGCGGCGATAGAGGTAAAGACAGCCATTGCGGCGCATCTGGTCCTCCAGCCCGGCCTCCCCGACCA
>NZ_RZRP01000138.1:0-10097 GCF_003997795.1 Mesorhizobium sp. M7A.F.Ca.US.005.03.2.1
CACCAGTGTGGCGGCGGCGGCGGCGAAAGCCTGCGAGGTCGGCTCGATCGTGTATTCGGATATGACGATCGAGGGATCGGGGAAGATGGAGACGGCACCCATACCGATGAAATGCAGAGTGCAGATCGCCAGCGTCAGCAGCACCGCGCCGCCGGATGTCGCCTTCAAGGAGGGGCGGCGCTGCACGACACGCAGCGCCAGCGCCGCGAGCGTTACGCCGGCCAGCAGGGAAACGGCGACAAGCAACAGGTTCCACTCGATACGGCCCTGAACCTCGAACGCCGCCATGCCGATGTAGTGCATGGCTGCGATACCGCCGCCCAGCACGGCGCCGCCGACGAGATGATAGTCGAACTCATCCCGCAAGGTGGCGATCCACATGCCGGCTGCCGTCAAAGTGACCGAAGCAGCGAGCGAAAGCACGGAGAGTGCCGGATCATAAGCACTGGGTATGCCCGGTGTGAATGCGAGCATGGCGATGAAGTGCGTTGCCCAGATGCCAAAGCCGGTCGAAGTGGCCGCGATCATCAGCCAGGCAAGCCGGTTCCGATCTGTGGAACGGCTTATGTGCTGAAGCAGGTTGACAGCAGAGAAGCAGGAAATTCCGCAGATCAGCGCGGCGAGTGCGACCAGTCTCAGATCGTGTTCGTTGACGATACAATTGTAGACCGTCAGCATTTATTTCACCTGAGCTTTGGAAATAAACAGGGCAGCAGTATCGAGTAGCGCGTTGCCGTTGAGGGATCGATAAAGTCGGCTGCAACCTTGGCGTGTCTCTTCGGGTTGCTGCGGCTGCAATCAGGGCTGACACGCCGAAAGCCAGCTTGACAGTCCCGACGGTGCTTCCTGGCGCGCTTGTCGTCGCGCTAAGCCGGCTAACCGTATCGCTCTCCATGCCTCCAAGCGGAGGCGAGCGTTGCGTCAGGTAAAGGGTGAAGTTCGTCGATCTGCAACAAAACCGTTGTCTGATTGTCATGAGCGACACATATTGCCTTCGCGGGAGTGCCCCCTTTCGCCAATGACAAACGGGAGATGAAACATGAAGTCCTTCGGCTTCGCGGCCGGTGTTGCCGCTACCTTTATGATGCTTTCCTCAACCTCCGCTTTTGCCGTCACGCAGATCAGTTGGTGGCACGCCATGACTGGCGCCAATGCCGAAGTCGTCGACAAGATCTCCAAAGATTTCAATGCCAGCCAGAGCGACTATGAGCTCGTTCCGGTGTTCAAAGGCACGTATCCCGAGACGCTGAATGCCGGCATTGCCGCCTACCGCGCGGGCCAGGCGCCAGACATCATCCAGGTGTTCGACGTCGGCACCGGCGTGATGATGGCGGCCGAAGGTGCCATCAAGCCCGCAGCCGATGTGTTGACCAGCGCTGGAATGACCTTCGACAAGAGCCAGTATCTGCCAGGCATAGTCGGCTATTATTCGAAGCCGGACGGCACCATGCTCTCCTTCCCCTACAACTCCTCCTCGCCGATCCTTTATTACAACAAGGATATCTTCAAGAAGGCTGGTCTCGACGTCGATAGCCCACCCAAGACCTGGAATGAAGTGTGGGAAGACGCCAAGAAGATCAAGGCGAGCGGCGCGGCCGCCTGCGGCTACACCTCGACCTGGCTGACCTGGATACATCTGGAGAATTTCGCGGCCTGGAATGACGTGTCATGGGCCACCCAGCAGAACGGTCTGGCCGGCGGCGATGTCGAGCTCAAGATCAACGCGCCGATTTTCGTCAACCATTTCCAGGCGCTGGCGGACCTCGCCAAGGACGGCACCTTCAAATATGGCGGCCGCACCTCCGAAGCCAAGCAGATCTTCCTTGCGGGCGAATGCGGGATCATGACCGAATCGTCCGGCGGGCTTGGCGATATCGTCAAGTCCGGCATGAATTACGGCATTGGCCAATTGCCGTATGACAGCGACGCCAAGGGTGCGCCGCAGAACACGACGCCGGGTGGCGCCAGCTTGTGGGTTTTCGCGGACAAATCCGATGAGGAATACAAGGGCGTCGCGGCCTTCTTCGCCTACCTGTCGAAGACCGAGGTGCAAGAATACCTGCACCAGAAGTCGGGTTATCTGCCGGTAACGCTGGCGGCTTATGAAGCGACCAAGAAGTCCGGTTTCTATGACAAGAATGTCGGCCGCGAGACCCCGATCCTGCAGATGACGGGTAAGACGCCGACCGACAATTCCAAGGGCGTACGTCTGCCGAATCTGCCGCAGGTGCGCGATATCCAGAACGAGGAGTTCGAGAAGATGCTCGCCGGCCAGCAGACCGCGCAGCAGGCGCTCGACAATGCGGTTACGCGTGGCAATGCCGCGATCAAGGAAGCGCTGGGGAATTAGAGCGAGCGCAGGTCCTTGCTCTACGGCGCACCTACCTGTCCCGCCGGGCATCTCCCCTCGGTGAGGGGAGTTTTGCCGTGCCTTGCGATTTCGCCAATGGTCGATGATGCCCAGTCCGAAACGCTCATCAAAGCCATCTTGGCGGAGAGGGGTGCCGCATGGTGCCCCCCGCCTCATCACCTCGGAGTGGCTCCGTGACCCCTCGCGTCGTGTTCCCCAACAAGGTCCTTCCCTACCTGCTTGTGGCGCCGCAACTGGCCATCACGCTCGTTTTTTTCTACTGGCCGGCCGGTCAGGCGTTCTACCAATCCATGCTCAGGCAGGATCCGTTCGGGCTGAGGACCAAGTTCGTCTGGTTCGCCAATTTCAGGAAAGTGCTTGCCGATCCGGCCTACCTGAACTCGATCAAGGTCACGGTGGTGTTTTCCCTTGCGACCGCTATCGTCGCCATGTGCGTGGCGCTCCTGCTGGCGGTCATGGCAGAGAAGGTGGTGCGCGGCAAAGGTCTCTACCGCACGCTCTTGATCTGGCCCTACGCGGTGGCGCCGGCGATTGCCGGTATGCTGTGGCTGTTCCTCTTCAACCCTTCGATCGGGTCGCTGGCCTACATGCTGAGGAGTTTCGGCATCGCCTGGGATCCACTGCTCAATGGCACCCACGCCATGATCCTGCTGGTGTCCGCCGCTGCCTGGAAGCAGATCAGCTACAATTTCCTGTTCTTCGTCGCCGGCCTGCAGGCGGTGCCGAAAGCCTTGATCGAGGCCGCGGCCATGGACGGCGCCGGCGAGACCAAGCGATTCTGGACCATCGTCTTCCCGCTGCTTGCGCCGACGACCTTCTTCCTGCTGGTCGTCAACACCGTCTATGCCCTGTTCGACACGTTCGGCATCGTCCATGCCGTCACCGGGGGCGGTCCGGGCAAGACGACTGAGACGCTGGTCTACAAGGTCTACAATGACGGCTTCGTCAATCTGATCCTCGGTGACTCGGCGGCGCAGTCGGTCATCCTGATGATCATCGTCATCTCGCTCACCGCCATCCAGTTCCGCTATGTGGAACGCAAAGTCCATTACGGCTGAGGGCGAGCGATGATCGGCCAGTCACCGCTCCGCACCGTCATCGCCCACGCCATGCTGATCCTCGGCATATTGATCGTCGCCTTCCCGATCTACTACACGTTCGTTGCCTCGACGCAGACGCTGCAAACGATCCTCAGGCCGCCATTGCCGCTCCTGCCCGGCGATCAGTTCTGGAACAATTACAGCGAGGCATTGTTCGGCGGTGTCGGCCGCATCGGCGGCGTCAGCGTCGGCAGGCTGCTGCTCAACACGACGATCATGGCGCTCGGCATCGCGGTGGGAAAGATATTCATCTCGATCCTGTCTGCCTATGCGATCGTGTTCTTCCGCTTTCCGCTGCGCATGACCTTCTTCTGGCTGATCTTCATCACCCTGATGCTCCCCGTCGAGGTGCGCATCCTGCCAACCTACAAGGTGATGGTCGATCTCGGCATGATCGACACTTATGCGGGCCTGATCATCCCGCTGATCGCCTCGGCCACCGCCACGCTGCTGTTCCGCCAGTTCTTCATGACAATTCCTGGCGAATTGGTTGAGGCGGCGCGGGTCGACGGTGCGGGGCCGTGGCGCTTCTTCTTCGATATCCTGTTGCCGCTGTCGCGGACAAATATCGCGGCGCTGTTCGTCATCCTCTTCATTTATGGCTGGACACAGTATCTGTGGCCGTTGCTCGTCACCAACAGCAGCAACATGAACACGATCGTCATCGCGCTCAGAAAGATGGTCTCCTTCGCCGATGCCGATACGCAATGGCACCTGGTCATGGTTACAGCGATGCTGGCCATCGTGCCGCCGATCCTGGTCGTGGTGCTGATGCAACGCTGGTTCGTTCGCGGCCTGGTCGATTCCGAAAAGTGAGAAGCTGAATGGCGACCGTCGATCTGAAGGATGTGAAGAAGGTCTACCCCAGCGGTTTCGAGGCCGTGAAGGGCGTTTCAATCGCAGTTCCCGACAAGGAGCTTTGCGTGCTGGTCGGCCCGTCGGGTTGCGGTAAGTCCACGCTGCTCAGAATGATCGCCGGGCTTGAAACCATCTCCTCGGGAACAGTTGCGATCGACGGCAAGATCGTAAACTCAACCGGTCCGACCGAGCGTGACATCGCCATGGTGTTCCAGAACTACGCGCTCTATCCGCATATGAAAGTCTACGACAACATGGCCTATGGGCTGCGCAACCGCGGCACGCCGAAAGATGAGATCGACAGCCGGGTCCGCGCGACGGCGAAAATACTGGAACTTTCGGCGCTGCTCGACCGCCGCCCGCGCGAGCTTTCCGGCGGCCAGCGCCAGCGTGTCGCCATGGGTCGTGCCATTGTGCGCAATCCGAGGGTTTTCCTTTTCGACGAACCGCTCTCCAATCTCGATGCCAAATTGCGTGGCCAGATGCGCGTCGAGATAAAGAACCTGCAGCGCTCGCTTGGCGTCACGTCGGTCTATGTCACACATGACCAGCTCGAGGCGATGACGTTGGCCGACATCCTCGTCGTCATGAATGCCGGACTGGTCGAGCAAATGGGGGCGCCGCTCGACGTCTACGAAAGGCCGGCCTCGACCTTCGTCGCTTCCTTCATTGGCGCGCCGCCGATGAATCTCCTGCCCCTTTCGCAAGGCCCGGCTGGTCCGGCGCTGGCTGATGGCAAGACGATTGAATTTGCGCCTGCGAACGCCGTCACGCTCGGCTTCCGCCCCGAGGATGCCGACGTCACCTTCGGGGCCGAGGCACCGTCCGGCGCGCTCATTCTGCCGGCGCTGGTCGAGGCAGTCGAACCGGTAGGCGCCGAAAGTTTCCTTCACTGTGCTGCAGGTGGCAGCAGGATCGTCGTGCGGGTCGCGGGTCGCGCCACCGCCACGGTTGGCAACCAATTGCGCGTGGTTGCCAAGGCAGAAAAGCTGCACTGGTTCGATCAGGCCGGAAAGCGCGTCGGCTAATCAGAAAGATAGGCCTACGCTCCACCCACGCGGCGTTCAGGCGAAGACATGCGCCTTTCCCGATACAGTCAGCCGGACGATCTCGCCGACCGCCGGCGCGTCCATGCCCGGTTTGCGCAGGACCAGCGGCGTGTTGCCGATCGCTGCCGCATCGGGCGGATCGGCATTGTTCAAGAGCCGCACCGCGACCGTGCACATCGAGCCGGCGAATTCGGATTCCGTCACCTCGCCGAACAGCATGTCCGAGGTGCCGGACATACCCTCGCGCGACGTTCTCTTCAGCGCGATCTGCTCCGGGCGAAGCATGATGCGGGCGATATCGCGGCTGTCATGGGTGTCGACCGCGATGCGGCCGAGCGGCGAGTTGGCGAAGCCATTTGATATCTTGGCCGGCAGGATGATGGCGTCGCCGAGGAATTCGGCGATCATCCTGTCCTTCGGCTTGAGATAGAGCTCGCGCGGCGTGCCGATTTGCGAGAACTTGCCGTCGCGCATCACCGCGACCTGGCTGGCGAAGGACAGCGCTTCGGCCTGGTCGTGCGTCACCAGGATGGTGGTGATGCCGGCGGCCTCCAGAAGTTCGGCCACCGCCTTGCGCATCGAGGCGCGCAGGCCGGTATCGAGCGCCGAGAACGGCTCGTCGAGAAGCATCAGCCTGGGCTTCATCGCCATGGCCCGGGCCAGCGCCACACGCTGCTGCTGGCCGCCGGAAAGCTCGTGCGGGCGGCGTTTGAGGATCGCCTTGTCGAGCCCGACGATATAGGCGAGCTCGACGATGCGCTCAGCGCGCTTGTCCTCGCCGCGGCCCATGCCGAAACCGATATTGTCGCCAATGGTCAGATGCGGAAACAGGGCACCATCCTGCGCCACCACACCGATGCCTCGGCGATATGCCGGCACCGCAGCGCCGCCGTTGGCCAATATGGCACCGTCGAGCGTGATGTGGCCCTGGTCCGGAGCCTCGAAGCCGGCAATCAGCCGCAGCAGGGTCGTCTTGCCGCAACCGGAAGGACCGACGATCGCCGTGCGGCTGCCGCTGGCGACGCTGAGGTCGACGCCGGCAAGGGCCGCCACGGGACCGTATTGCTTGTGCAGGCCGCTGATTTCGAGAAAGCTCATCGTCCGGCCATCCGTTTCGACTGGACATAGAGCAGCCAGGTCAAGGGCAGCGACATCGCCACCATGATGAAGGCGTAGGGTGCCGCCGAGGCATAATCAATCTCGCCACTGTAGGACCAGAAAGCCATCGCCAGCGTGCGGGTGCCGTTCGGTGCCAGCATCTGGGTGGCGGTCAGTTCGTTCATGATGCCGAGCGCCACCAGGGCCATGCCGGCCGCGGCACCCGGCGCCGACAGGCGGATCGTCGTCGACCACAGCGCCTGCAGCGGCGGCCGGCCGAGGCTGGAAGCGGCGCGTTCGAGCTCGACCGGCGCCTGCGCGATCGATGCCCGCAGGCTGACCAGCGCGCGCGGCAGGAACATCAGCGCATAGGCAACCAGGATGGTGAACAAGGTCTGGTAGAGCGGCAGCGCGATGCGTACGGTGATAGTGACCAGCGCCAGTGCGATGACGACCCCGGGCAGCGAGCCGACGATGTAGTTGCAGCCCTCCAGAAGACGCTGCAATGGCCCCGGCGCGCGGATCGAGATCCAGGCCATCGGCATGGCGGCGACGGTGGCGAGCAACGCGCCGGCGAGCGCCAGGAACAGCGTCTGGCCAAGCGCCAGGCCGATCTCGTCCAAGCGCCAGACAGCGGAGCCGCCGGCGGCAAGCCAGCCGCCAATGGTGACGAACGGCACGCCGAGCGCCAAAAGCGTGATGACGACTAGCAAGAGCAGGCTAGGCAGGGTGGCGCGTCCGAGGCTTGTGCGTTGCTGATGGCGCGCCGCGCCGGAGCCGACACGGGCATAGCGCTCCTCGCCGCGCACCAGCACTTCGAGGCCGAGCAGCACGAAGCAGCAGCTGACCAGCACGCCGGCCAGCATGTTGGCGGCCGGTCCATTGAAGGTCGACTGGAACTGGTCGACGATCGCCGTGGTGAAGGTGTCGAAGCGGATGAAGACATAGAGGCCGTACTCGGCCAGCAGATGCAGGCCGACCAGCAGCGAGCCGCCGCAGATGGCGAGCCGCAATTGCGGCAGCACGACCCGCCAGAACACGCGCCGGGGCCCAAGGCCGAGTGCGGCGGCGGCGTCTTCCAGGGCGGGATCGAGACGGCGCAACGCCGCCGACACCGGCAGATACAGGAACGGGAAATAGGCGATCACGGAAACCAGCACGCCGGCCCACAGGCCGTGCAGTCCCGGCACGATGGTGACCCAGGCATAGCTGTGCACAAAAGCCGGGATGGCGAGCGGCGCCACGCACAACCAGGCCCAGAGCCGGGCGCCCGGCAGGTCGCTGCGCTCGGTCAACCAGGCCAGCGAAACCGACAGCACGATGGTGATCGGCACCGAGAGCGCGACCAGCAGGACAGTGTTGACCAGAAGCTCGCCGACACGCGGCCGGAAGACCAGTGCCGAGACTGTTTCCCAGCCGGTCTGCACCGCGATCCAGATGATGAAGGCAAGCGGCACCAGCGCCAGCAGCGCAACGAAGATGGCGGCGAGGACCAGCCAAAGCGGTGCGCGTCGCCGAGCCCTTCGGCCTGTGCCCGAAGGCAGGCCCGAATGCGCGAGATCGACCGCGGACTGCATCAGGTCAGACGCCGTGCCGTTGCCGTCCAGCGGCAGCAATTGAAAGACCGCGATCGCGGTCGGGAACACAGCGTGTCGTCATCGACGAATGCCATCTCGAAAAACAAAATCACTCCCGCGGAAGGCGAATTCCCGCGGGAGCGTGGTCGGGTGTCCTTTTAGGACGAATGGCAACTAAAGCAAGCCGGCTGCCGTCATCAGATCGGTGACCTTCTTGGAGTTCAGCGTCGTGGCATCGACCTTCGGCGCCTGCAGATCGGCGAGCGGCACCAGCTTCGGGTTGGAGTCCGCACCCTTGCCGACCGCGTACTCGAAGGAATCGCCGGTTTTCAGCACGTCCTGACCGCCTTTGCCTGTCAGCCATTTCAGGAACGCCTGGGCTTCCTTCGGATGCTTGCTCGAAGCCAGCACACCGCCGCCGGAGATCGAGACGAAGGCGCCCGGATCCTGGTTCTTGAAATAGTGCAGCGCGACATTCTTGCTGTTTTCGCCGGTCTTGGCCTGATCGCCGAAATAGTAATAGTGGTAGATCACGCCGCCTTCGATCTCGCCGGCATTAACCGCCTTCATCACCGTGCTGTTGCCCTTGTAGGCCGTGAAATTGGTTTTCATCGCCTTCAGCCAGTCGGCGGTAGCGGCTTCACCTTTGAGCTGGAGCAGGGCGCTGACGATGGCCTGGAAATCGGCGCCCGAGGGGGAGGCGGCCCAACGGCCTTTCCAGCTCGGATCGGCGAGGTCCAGCATCGACTTGGGCAACTGGTCGGCAGTCAGCTTGGTCTTGTTATAGGCAAAGACCGTGCTGCGCGCGGCAACGCCGACCCATTTGCCGCTGGCCGGCTGATAGTCCTGGGGAACCTGCGCCAGCGTGTCCGCGTCGACCGGCGCGAACAGGCCGGCGCTTTCGACCAGCGCCATGGCCGGTGAGTTTTCGGTCAGGAAGACGTCTGCGGGCGAAGCAGCGCCCTCGGCGACGATCTGGTTGGAGAAATCGCTGTCGCCGCCATTGCGCACGGTGACCTTGATGCCTGTTTCCTTGGTGAAGCCTTCGGCCCACGCCTTGGTCAGGCTTTCGTGCTGGGCGTTGTAGACAATGATGCCATCCTCTTCCGCCTTTGCCGGACCGGCGATGAGGCTGATTGCCAGCGCAGCGGCGCCGGCGAGGGTGGAAAGAGCGTATTTCATGGCATTGTCCTCGATTTCGGGGGTCCTAGGTCTGTCACGGCTGCACCTATCGATACATGACAGCTATAGTCAACATTGTTGGTGTGCTTCAATCGGTCGCTGACGTGCAAAGGTGGGTGCCGAACGGACAATTCCGCGTGATGCTCACGGTTCGGCGGTGCCGCAAACTTTCGTGATTTGCCGACAGTTTGGCTTGGACATTATTTCGCCGGCCACGTAACAAATCAGCGCCGAGACGCGAAAATCGGGGAGTGAACTCTTGTGAGCGGCAAGGACGAGGCCGAACTTTCCCGGCTGATGCGGGCCGCGATCGCGGGAGATGAAAGGGCTTACGCCGACTTTCTGCACCGGATTGCCGCGCTGGTTCGCGGTTTTGCCAGGCGCAAGATCGTGCAGGGCGGGGTCGATCCCGAGGATGTCGTGCAGGAAACCTTGCTGGCCATTCATGTGAAACGGCATACCTGGCGTCAGGATGCGCCGGTGTTGCCGTGGGTCTATGCGATTGCCCGCTTCAAGCTGATCGATGCGTTCAGGCGGCGCGGACGGCGCATCGAGATCGACGTCGACGATATCGCCGAGACGTTCGCCGAGCCGGAAACCGAGACCGTCAGCGAGCGCGACATCAACCGTGCATTGGACGGTCTGTCGCCGGCTCAGCGCTCCGTGGTCTCGGCCGTGTCGGTGGAAGGGCGGTCCATCGGCGAGACGGCGGCAAAGTTCGGCATCAGTGAGACGGCGGTGCGGGTGTCGCTGCATCGCGGACTTGCCGCGATAGCCAAGCGATTCGGGCAGGGGCGGTTCGGGCGGGAATGACATGAGAACGGACGATCTCATCAAGGCGCTGGACGCCGATGCAACCAGC
>NZ_RZRP01001390.1:0-894 GCF_003997795.1 Mesorhizobium sp. M7A.F.Ca.US.005.03.2.1
CCGAGACGGCGGAGCGCGCCGTTCAGCCGCGCAGTCGTACCGACCAATTCGGCCGGCGTAGCGGAGTCAAGATCGGGGCCCCGAAAACGGGCGGTTCTCTGGAATGATCCATCCTTGTTAAGCACCACGCCCGGTGCAACAAGTGCCGCCCAGGGCAGGTAGTCGGCCAAACTGGACGGGCGTCTACGGTATTCGGCGAGGTTCATCATGAGAAAAGCCTCTCAGCATCCAAAATGCGCGGGATAGCGAAGGTGCCGGCGAACGACGTCGACGAACTGCGCATCGCGCTTGGCCGCCCAGGCGGCGGCGAAATGCCCGATCGCCCAGATGACAAGGCCAACGATCCAGAGCATCAAACCCAGGCCGACCGCACCGGCCAGCGTGCCGTTTGCGATGGCGACCGCACGCGGCGCGCCGCCGAGCAGGATCGGTTCGGTGAGCGCTCGATGCACGGGTGCGAAAAACCCGCGGACTTCGTCGTCCATCAGATCAGCGCTCCGCCGCCGAAAGAGAAGAACGACAGGAAGAACGAGCTCGCCGCGAAAGCGATCGACAGTCCGAACACGATCTGGATCAGGCGCCTGAAGCCTCCGGACGTGTCCCCGAAGGCGAGCGAAAGGCCCGTGACGATGATGATGATCACCGCCACGATCTTGGCGACCGGTCCCTCGACAGATTCGAGGATCTGCTGAAGCGGTTCTTCCCACGGCATGGAAGAGCCCGCGGCGTGGGCAGGCGCGATCATCATCGCGGCGACGGCAATCGTTGCTGAGATTGGGAGCGCCGCACGAACCTTGCGGATGGACGATGACGTGAAGCGGATCTGATTCATTCTGGAGCTCCATGAGGGATTGGGGATTGGCGATTGATTTGGTTGTCGAGCTTGGCTTCGAG
>NZ_RZRP01001391.1:0-893 GCF_003997795.1 Mesorhizobium sp. M7A.F.Ca.US.005.03.2.1
GTTGAAGACCAATCTTTACGGCTATTTTCATATGGCGCAGGAAGCGGTGCCGCACATGAAACCCGGTTCGGCGATCATCAACACCGGTTCGGTAACCGGTATCGACGGTTCAAAACAGCTGGTCGACTATTCGATGACCAAGGGCGGCATCCATGCTTTCACGCGGGCCCTGTCGGGCAATCTCATCGGCAGGGGCATAAGGGTGAATGCGGTAGCACCGGGTCCGGTGTGGACGCCGCTCAATCCGTCGGACAAGGAAGCTGACGACGTCTCGAAATTCGGCGCGGACACGCCAATGAAACGACCAGCGCAACCGGAAGAGCTCGCGCCGGCCTATGTGTTCCTCGCTTCGCCGCATTGCTCGAGCTACATCACCGGCGAAATCTTGCCCGTCGTCGGAGGGTACTGAGGATGGCCGAAACGAAGTCCGCAACGAAGGAGTAGGATGGATGGGCCGTCTGCTTTTCATGGTGGCGTTCGCTTGTGTAGCGTATCGCATCTACACGGAAACCGCAGGGTCTGCTCGGCATGTGCCGCAGGATGACGGTGAGGCGCTGCGCAAGCAATCAGCGGCACTGGGCGTCGACCCGTCTCGCTGACGGGATGGAACCTACCGGCAATCCGGCCGGCCGAGTTACCAGCCGGCCGGATTGCAGCCTTATTCGGCTGCCTGCAGGTTGATCTTGCTTTCCGCCATTTCGGTTAGCTTGCGATCTGTCGCCTGTTCTTCCTTGAGATTCTTGGCCAGCACATTGGCGCAGTCGGTGCGGCCAAGCTGCTTTGCCCAGGCGATGAGCGTGCCGTAGCGCGTCATCTCGTAGTGTTCGACGGCCTGCGCCGAAGCAATCAGCGCCGCATCGAGAACCTCCTTGTCATCGACGTCACCGCTCACG
>NZ_RZRP01001392.1:0-888 GCF_003997795.1 Mesorhizobium sp. M7A.F.Ca.US.005.03.2.1
TGCTGGTGGTGCAGAACAAGACCATGCGCCACTACCGCGACGACGAGGTCGAGGCGCTGGAGACCACGGCGATGGTGATCGCCGAGATGATCGCCACTGGCGATCTGGCGCGGCTGACCCGGCCCGGCCTCGAACTCGATCTGCGCCGTCCTGTCAGCTTCACCGGCCTGTCCTTCAATGAAGGCGTCGGGCTTGGCCATGTCGTGCTGCACGAGCCGCGCATCGTCGTCACCAATCTGTTCAACGAGGACAGCGAGGAAGAGGTTCGCCGGTTGGAGACCTCACTCAGCTCGCTCAGGTTGTCCATCGACGACATGCTGGAACGCCGCGACGTCGCCTTCGAGGGCGAGCATCGCCAGGTGCTGGAAGCCTATCGCATGTTCGCCAACGATCGCGGCTGGGTGCGCCGGCTGGAAGAGGCGATCCGCAACGGCCTGACGGCCGAAGCCGCGGTGGAAAAGGTGCAGAGCGACATGCGCGCCCGCATGCTGCACATGACCGATCCCTATCTGCGCGAGCGGATGAGCGATTTCGACGACCTCGCCAACCGCCTGCTACGCCAGCTGATGGGGCGCGGGCCGGAAGATGTCGCGGCATCGCTGCCTAAGGACGCCATCATCGTCGCCCGTTCGATGGGAGCTGCCGAACTGCTCGATTATCCCCGCGACAAGATGCGCGGGCTGGTGCTCGAGGACGGTGCAGCGACCAGCCACGTCGTCATCGTCGCCCGTGCCATGGGCATCCCCGTCGCCGGCCAGATGAAGGGCGCTGTTTCCATGGCGGAAAACGGCGATGCCATCATCGTCGACGGCGAGGAGGGCGTGATCCATTTGCGGCCGCAGCCCGATCTCGAGGCTGCTTATGCCGAAAAAGTGCGTTTCAGGGCGC
>NZ_RZRP01001393.1:0-883 GCF_003997795.1 Mesorhizobium sp. M7A.F.Ca.US.005.03.2.1
CCGCCAAACTCCCGTAATCATAAGATGTGCCCCGCACGCATCATGCCCATTGCCCTTTTCTTATACTGCTCGTGCATTCCGCTCAGTTGTCGAACGGTTCGTTCTGCCAGGTCACCGATGCGAAGTGCAGCGTCTTGTTGCCGCCCATTGATTTGGCCAGCAGGTCGGTCATGATCGGCCATTTGTAAAAGACCCGCAGCATGTTCCTCGACTCCGCCGCACCCGCTGTCACTGAAAACGACTGGGTTGCGGTGCCTTTCGTCAATACGACATCGCCGTTCTGGATCTTGAAGCCGGCCGTGGCCGCATCCGCGAACGATGTATATTGGCGAAGATCCACCAGCAGTTGATTGGGACAATCCTGGGAAACGATGATCTGCAGTTTTGTGCAGATCATGTCCCGCAAGTTGGTTCCGGCGACGTCAACCGCCCTCAACTGGCCGGTGCGAAGCTTGCGCGCGACATCGTCGGTGATGTTGGCCATCACTTCCTGCGCGGCAAACGAGATGCAGCTTTCCAGAATGGCGAAGACAAGCAGCGCGAAGGGGACTGAAAGGATCGCGAATTCGATTGCCGTGGCGCCGCGCCGGTCACGAAGAAAACGGGCGAAAAACCTTGGGCATCTCACTTTGTGGTCGCCTGCGCGGCCGTATCCCTTGCTCATGTCCGATCCTGCCGATCTCTATGCGGTCTCGGAAGGACCATTAACGCAAACCGATTGAGGTCCGGTTTGGATGATCGTTAAAGTCGGCGCAGGCCTCTTAACCGGCCAATAACCGCACCGGCAGCCGGTCACGCCACCTATCGGCTGACGCTCATCTCCGCCTCGGAAGACTTCTCCGCTTCGCTCTTGTAGGAGCTTTCGCAATACGGCGTGCAGGAC
>NZ_RZRP01001394.1:0-879 GCF_003997795.1 Mesorhizobium sp. M7A.F.Ca.US.005.03.2.1
GCTCGCCGACCTATTTCATCTTCCAGATGCGCATCGACAACCACGCAACGCCATGGGGCAGCCCTGTCCGTGCCACGATGGGAGCGGAGTTCGGGGCGGCGGAAGAGGAGTGAGTTGCCGGCGCCTCACAGCGGGATGTTGTCGTGCTTCTTCCAGGGGTTCTGCATGTCCTTGTTGCGCAGCATGCGCAGCGCCCGGGCGATGCGGCGGCGGGTCGAATGCGGCATGATCACCTCATCGACATAGCCGCGCTCGGCGGCGACGAAGGGTGACAGGAAGCGATCCTCGTAAGCCTTTGTATGAGCTGCGATCTTTTCGGCGTCACCGATGTCCTTGCGGTAGATGATCTCGACCGCGCCTCTGGCGCCCATCACCGCGATCTGCGCCGTTGGCCAGGCATAATTCATGTCGCCGCGCAGATGTTTTGAGGCCATCACGTCATAGGCGCCGCCATAGGCTTTGCGGGTGATGACGGTGATCTTCGGCACAGTGGCCTCGGCATAGGCGAACAGCAGTTTCGCGCCATGCTTGATCAGCCCGCCATACTCCTGCGCTGTGCCGGGCAGGAAGCCGGGGACATCGACGAAGGTGACGATCGGGATCGAAAAACAGTCGCAGAAGCGCACGAAGCGCGCCGCCTTGCGGCTGGCATCGGAATCGAGCACGCCGGCCAGCACCATCGGCTGGTTGGCGACGAAGCCCACCGTGCGGCCCTCGACGCGTCCAAAGCCGGTGACGATGTTTTTCGCGAAATTCTGCTGGATCTCGAAGAAGTCGCCTTCGTCGGCGACCTTCAGGATCAGCTCCTTGATGTCGTAGGGCTTGTTGGCGTTGTCGGGGACCAGCCGGTCGAGCGACAAATCATGGTCGGTGACCGAC
>NZ_RZRP01001395.1:0-879 GCF_003997795.1 Mesorhizobium sp. M7A.F.Ca.US.005.03.2.1
GAGCACGCCCTCCGGGCGAATGCCCAGCGCGAGCTCCCGCCCGGCATGGCCGTTGAGCTTCGACAGCAATGCCTGCGGAAATTCGAAGCCAGAAGCCGCGCCGCCGACCGTTACCGAGACCGCGGATCCGGTCTCGGCGACTGCGGCATCGGTGACATTCATCACCGGGCTGCCGACGAATTGCGCCACGAACAGATTTGCCGGCTGCGAATAGACCTCGTCGGGCGTGCCGACCTGTTGCAAGACGCCTGCGTGCATGATGACGATGCGGTCGGCCAGGCTCATGGCCTCGATCTGGTCGTGCGTGACATAGATGGTGGTCGAGCCCTGCTTGATGTGCAGCCGCTTGATTTCCGCGCGCATCTCCTCGCGCAGCTTGGCGTCGAGCGCGCCGATCGGCTCATCCATCAGCATGGCCTTCGGTCGCCGCACCAGAGCGCGGCCAATGGCGACGCGCTGCATGTCGCCACCCGAGAGCGCCGACGGCTTCTTGTCCAGCAGATCGGTGATCTGCAGCGTCTTGGCGACCGAACGCACCTCGCTGTCGATCTCCGTCTTGCTCTTGCGCGTGGCGCGCAAGGGGAAGGCGATGTTCTCGTAGACGCTCATATGCGGATAGAGCGAGAACGACTGGAACACCATGGCGATGTCGCGGTCGGCGGCCTTCAAATGCTGCACCGGCTTGCCGTCGATGAAGATGTCGCCCTCGTCGATGGTTTCCAGCCCGGCGATGGCGCGCAGCGTCGTCGTCTTGCCGCAGCCCGATTGGCCGAGCAGCACGATGAACTCGTTGTCGGCGATCTTGAGATTCAGGTCCTTGATGACCTGGACGGCGCCGAAGAATTTCTGGACGCCGCGAAGCTCGATCTGGGTCAATGC
>NZ_RZRP01001396.1:0-876 GCF_003997795.1 Mesorhizobium sp. M7A.F.Ca.US.005.03.2.1
CCACATCGGCGTCGATGTCTTTCGGCAATTCCCGCATGAGCGTCACCTCCAATCGAAGCAACAGCCCGCCATGTCGATGCGACGGGCGATCCGGCTTTGAGCGCCGGGCAGTGGGATCGGAGAGGGACGTGCTCGGCGCTGGCCGATAGCCTGATTCATAAAACTGCGAGCATAGGTGTGTCACGAAAAAATATCGGTACGAAATTTACCAAGCCGGTCATTCCATGCAATCCACAAGGGCCTTCCCGAAATCCGGCAGCGGCTGTTGCCGACAGAGGAGGAACAAAAAATATGGCCCGGAATTGAGACTGACGAATTGGAGGATCTAGCCATGGACAGCAGGGAAGAAAAGATCAAACGACGGGCCCATGAAATCTGGGAACAAGAGGGCCGGCCGGTAGGCCGCGAGCAGGAGCACTGGGATCGGGCCGTGCAGGAGATCGAAGCTGAGGGTTCGGAGACTGAACGTGGCCCGGTTCTGCCTGACCCGACAGTTGCGGCCGATTCCAATAGCTCGAAGCGTTGATCGGCAATCCCATGGCGTCTTGAGGACCCCGGTCGGGCAACCAAATTGGCGGAACCTCGTTTGCCGGGCATCAACCAGAGGAGGTTTCGATGAAGAGGTTCTTTTCATTCCTGGTCTTGGCCGCTGCCCTTGCGCTCGGCGCCTGCGACAACAACACCGAGCCGATGAAAGCCACCAGCAACAAGAACCCACAGGTTGATCAGGCCGCCAGACCAGGCCCCACGACTGGCGGCGACCAGCCAGCTACGGTGCCTCAGAGCAAATGAACTCCGTCTCACATTGCGACACACCTCTGCTGCGCGTCGCCTATCTCGATGGTGGACCGCAGGACGGCGCCCCGGTTGTCCTGC
>NZ_RZRP01001397.1:0-875 GCF_003997795.1 Mesorhizobium sp. M7A.F.Ca.US.005.03.2.1
GGGCAAGGTCGTGCCGCATCTGCGGCCCGATTTCCGCATCCGCATTGCGGGCCACATGCCTTCGGGCGTCGCGTCGAAGCACCCGGGTGTCGAATTTGTCGGCCGCGTGCCCGACGCGCAAGCTTTCGTGCGCGGTGCTGCCGTCATCCCGCTGATCAGCACCGCCGGCAGCGGTGTCCAGTTGAAGACCATCGAAACCTTCGAGCTCGGCCTGCCTTCGGTCGCCACCAGCCGTTCGTTGCGCGGCATCGACCACCGTCCTTCCAATTGCGTCGTCACCGACGATCCCGTTGCCTTCGCCAGGGCGCTCGAGGCTGCGGCGGCCGACATCCGCGACGTTGACGGCAGCGCGTTCCGGGGCTCGCAGGTCAAGGCGCTCGACGCTGCCATCCGGCTCGGCCTCGAAAAGCTCGCCCCTCTCAGGCAGGAGGCGTTTGCATGAACATGCATTCCGCCCGCGCCGCTTTCGGGCTCGACACGCTGAAGACGATCCTTGGCATCCCGGTGGTTGCGGTCCGCTGGAACGATGCCATCGCCCTGCTGAACCGGTTGATTGCCGAGCGGCGCTTCACCAAGGTCAGTTTCCTCAACGCCCACAACGCCAACATCGCCTATACCGACCCGGTGTTCGCCGAAGCACTCGATGATTTCCTCATCCTGCCCGACGGCATCGGCATCGATCTGGCGGCGAGGCTCCTCTACGGGGCGCCGTTTCCCGACAATCTCAATGGTACCGATTTCGTCCCGGCCTTCCTGCAGGCCTCGACGACGCCGCTGACCGTCGGGCTGCTCGGCGCGACGCGCGTCAACGCCGAAGCGGCGTCGGTCAAGCTGGCGGCACTGGCCGTGCAGCACCGGTTCGTGGTGATCCATGA
>NZ_RZRP01001398.1:0-861 GCF_003997795.1 Mesorhizobium sp. M7A.F.Ca.US.005.03.2.1
GCGCCGATTTCCGGCAGGCTGGGTGCGGTCAGCGTCGCCGTCGGCGATCTCGTCACCGTCAGCAATGGCAACAGCAGCACGGCGACCCCGCTGGTGACCATCACCCAGATGGACCCGCTGCAGGTCAACTTCAATCTGCCGGAAAGCAATCTCGCCCTGCTGCACAAGGCGCTTGCCAATCCGCAGCAGGGCGCGGTGACACTGACCAAGGATGGTGACCCGACGCCGATCGGCAAGGGCACGCTCGATTTCGTCGACTCCAGCGTCGACACCGCGTCGGGCACTATCGCGACGCGGGCAAGTATTCCCAATGCCGACCTTTCGCTATGGCCCGGCCAGTATGTGAATGTCGTGCTCGACGCCGGCATCATGCCGCAGATGACATCGGTTCCTACTGTCGCGGTGCAGCCAAGCCAGAAGGGCCCTTTCGTCTATGTGGTCAAGCCGGACAACACGGTCGAGATGCGGCCGGTGCACGTGGCGCTGACCGAAGGCGACAACAGCGCCATCAGCCAGGGGCTGAAAAGCGGTGAGAAGGTTGTCACCGAGGGCCAGACACGGCTGAAGGACGGCGCCGCGGTGCATGAAGGCAAGACCACGGCGGGTGCCGCTGCGCCCAAGGTGGCCGAGGCGACCAGGGTCGGCGAGGCCGCCCAATGATTTCCGAATTCTGCATACGCCGGCCCGTCGCCACCCTTCTGATGTCGTTCGCCCTCGTGCTGGGCGGGCTGTTCGCCTACAAGTTCCTGCCGGTGGCGGCACTGCCCAGCGCCGAATTCCCGGTGGTCAACGTCTCGGCCTCGCTGCCCGGCGCCTCGCCGGAAACCATGGCGACATCGGTGGCGACGCCGCTGATCAAGC
>NZ_RZRP01001399.1:0-858 GCF_003997795.1 Mesorhizobium sp. M7A.F.Ca.US.005.03.2.1
CCACGCCGGCATCGCCGCCTGGAAGCTGCAGCGAATTGCCCTGGATCAGCGTGTCATACTGCTCCCACACCCAGCGGCGCGAAGACAGGTCGGGACCGCCGAGCAGCTTCAGCAGCGCGTCTGCAACATCGGCTTGCGGAACGTCATTGGCGGCCAGCGGCGCCGGCTTCTTCGGTTCGATCCACGGCCGGTCATATTCCGGAGCCTTGTCGCCAAGATCCTTGATCGGCAGGTTGGCAACCTCGTCGCCCTGGTGCAGCACGCGGAAGCGCAGATCGTCGGTGGTCTTGCCGACGATGGCGAAGTCGAGCCCCCATTTGTGGAAGATCGCCTCGGCTTCCTTTTCCTTTTCCGGACGCAGCACCATCAGCATGCGCTCCTGGCTTTCCGAAAGCATCATTTCGTAGGCGCTCATGCGCTCTTCGCGCACCGGCACCTTGTCGAGATCGAGCTCGATGCCGAGGTCGCCCTTGGCGCCCATTTCGACCGCCGAGCAGGTGAGGCCGGCCGCACCCATGTCCTGGATGGCGATGACGGCGCCCGAGGCCATCAGTTCGAGGCTGGCTTCCAGCAGGCACTTTTCGGTGAAGGGATCGCCGACCTGCACTGTCGGACGCTTCTCATCGATCTTGTCGTCGAATTCGGCCGAAGCCATGGTGGCGCCGCCGACGCCGTCGCGGCCGGTCTTGGCGCCGAGATAGACGACCGGCAGGCCGACTCCCTTGGCTTCGGACAGGAAGATCGCATCGGTCTTGGCAAGGCCCGCTGCAAAGGCGTTGACCAGGATGTTGCCATTGTAGCGGGCATCGAAATTGACCTCGCCGCCGACCGTCGGCACGCCGAACGCGTTGCCATAGC
>NZ_RZRP01000139.1:0-10070 GCF_003997795.1 Mesorhizobium sp. M7A.F.Ca.US.005.03.2.1
AGATAGGGCTGCATGTTGTCGTGTGGCTGACTGCCGCCCATCGCGGTGACGCTGCTCGGTGTCAGCGCAGTCAGATTGGACGTTCCCGGCGCGTAAAGCTGCGCGGGCGATGCCGCAAGCACATTGCCGGTGGCGACGAAGAGATCGCCGGAAGCCGATGTCGCGCTGGCGCTGTGAAAATGCTGGGGGATCTCCAAAAGTGTGAGCGTATGCGCCTGCTCGCCGCCCCGTTCGCCGAGAAGATGACCTTGGCCACCGGTGTGCGTCGGAACGCGCCCACGCAGGTCGGGCAATGCAAAATTCGTTTGCCCATTGCCGCCATAGGTCGTGCCCAGCAGAGCAAACAATGCCTGGTTCTGGTTGATCGGCAGGAGCTGCCCGTCGCAGAACGCCCAACCTTGGGGAGGGAAGTTGAAAGAAATCAACTTGATTTCCGAGAGATACGGCTCGGCCATATACACCCCCAAACGTTCAATTTGTAGTAAAAAGCCAATCTCTACATGACGTTACGTTAGATCACCCACCGGCACAAAGCAATCTGCTCGGCCAATACATTTTGTAATTTATTCCAGCGCCAACGCGCGCAACGCCCGCTTATGGCAGGGGCGGCTCCGTAACCCCAACAATGGTCCCGAAGCCGGTGTTGTTGTGGTCGGCGGCCACTGTCGCGGCACCGCCACCCGAATGGCTGTTGAGACTGGCGAGATAGGCCTGAACCGCCGTGTCGTCGGTGGCGCTGCCGGCATAGCCTTCGATCTTGTCGATCACATTGAACCGCTGCCGCACGCGGATATCGGTGACGCCAGCTGACGGATCGACGCTCAGCGTATTTCCATGGATATCAAAAGTCAGCGTGCCATTGTCGGGCGTGCCGGAGGCACCAGCCTGGCTCGAGGTTATCCCGCCATTGACGCGGATCGCCTCGAGCGCGGCTGCGGTCGTCGTGCTGACGGTGTTGTTGGTGATGGTGGCATTGACGATCCCATTGCCGTCGCCGTTCGCGACCAGGATGCCATAGTTCGCGACGTGCGTGACAGTGTTGCCGTCGAGCTTGACGGTCACCGTGTTGCTGCCGGTGGCGGTCCCGTTGACGGAGACACTGATACCTGGTCCGGTGCCGGAATCCGCGTTGTTGATGTTGTTGTTGAGGATGTTGCCCGTGAACAGGCCACGCACGACCGGCGATGCGGCACCGCCGCGGTTGACGTTGATCTGCGAGCCCGCGCCGCCGGCACCAAACAGGGTCGCATAGTTGGCCGTGGTGAAGGTCGCGTTCAGCACATTGAAATTATAGGTGCCGGCGCCGTTCTGATCCATGTCCACGCCAACGAAATTGTCGGTGAAGGTGCCGCCGCTGCCGGCGACGCCGGCCTGGCCGACATCGAAATCGATGTTGCCCGAGCCGTTGTTGATGAGCTGGATACCTCTCGCGAAATTGCGCAGGAACGACGAGTTCGTGACAAGGCCGGTGATGTTGGCGGTGCCGTCGGCCTGCAGCAGCAGGCCGACATTGCCTGGCGGTCCCACGGAGGTGTCGCGGAAGGTCGAGCCCGAAACAGTGATGTTCAACGTGCCGCTGTTGTTGAAGACGTTGAAATTGTCCTCAAGGCCGTTCGCGATCACCGAATTGGTGATGGCGACCGTGCCGGTCAGGCCGTTATGGGCGGCATCGGCGGCGCGGAAGCTGATCGAGCCCTCGTCGGCCGCGGCGCTGGTGCCGTTCGTGCCAGAGGTTGCGTTCACCACGCTATTGGTGAGCGCGAAGCCATTCACCTCGAACCCTCGGATACCGAAATTGTCGAAATCGTTCAGCTGCAGACCATTGAGCTGCACATCCTTCGTATTGCTGAGGTAGATGCCGGTGCCTTGCGTGGCGCTGCCATCGGCGCCGGTCTTGTTGGCGATGACGCCCCCGCCGGTCGCGCCGACGTTGGCGCCATTTCCAGTCACATGCAAGCCGCCATTGCCGAGCGCCGTGCCGGTATTGACCAGGATGATGCCGTTGGCGCTACCGCCATTCGATGTGATGCTCTGGAAGACAAGGTTCCCCGAGCCGATATTCGTGTTCTCGACATCGAGCGCGGTGCCGGTCCCCGAATTGATCGTGCTGCCGGGGCCGGTGGCGGTAACCGTGCCGCCGCCGGTGGCGCTGAAGCCGGTGGTGTCGCTGGTTGAGGTATCGATCGCCAGCTTGTTGGTGAAGCTGATCGTCGTGCCGTTGGTGCCGCCATTGGCCACCAGGTTGATGCCGTCGCTAAAGCTATTCGATGTTATGGCGCCGTCGAACGAGATCGTGCTGCCGCCGCCGGCGGTGCCGGTGTGGTTCTGGACGTCGATCGCGGTGGCGTTGGCGGTGTGGGTAATGGTGCCATTGTAATCGATATTGGCCGAACCGCCCGAAACCAGGAACGCCGTACCCGTTGCACCGCTCAGCGCGCCGGAACCGAGGTCGACCGTGCCGCTGACGTTGGTCAGCCTGACATTGTTGGCGCCGCCGACCGAATTGGTCGAATCGAGCGCGATGCTGGCGGCGACGCCAGAGAGATTGATCGCCTGGCCGGTGGTCGCCCTCACCGTTTCTGCGGCAGCGGTAGCTGTGATGCCCATCGTGCCGCCGGTTCCAACAATGCCGGTGCCGCTGGCGGTGTCGATGGTCACGCCGCCGGTGAAGCTGACCGTGCCGCCGGTTTGCGAGACGCCGACGCCGGTGGTCGTGTCAATGTTGGCGAGGCCGGTGATGTTGAGCGTACCGCTCGCCACCTGAATGCCGCCGCCCGCCGTGACGGCGCTGTTCAGTGTCACCGTGTTGAAGGTGAAGACGCCGGTGTTGCCGGCGTTGATCGCCATAATGCCGGCAGTCGTCGCCGCGGCAACGCTCGTGTTGCCGGTGACGGTGAAGGTACCGGCGATGCCGTCGAAAATGATGCCGCCGCTGCTGCCGCCTGAACTGATGCTGGTCACCACCATGTTGACGGTCAGCGGATCGAGATCGAACGCCGCGCCATTCCCCGTGAAGACGCCGCCGCTGCTGCTGTTCAGCGTGAAATTGGTGGTCTTGGTGTTGGCTAGGACGCCGGTGCCGCCATTGTTGAAGACGCTGAACGCGCCGAGATCGAGGGTGCCGCTGGTGTTGGTGAAGCTGAGGCCGTCGCCCTGGACGCGCCCTGGGCCTGGTGAGCCAACACCGATCGTTCCGGCGCTGACAGTGCCGCCGGCGCCGTTGGAGTCGAAGCGGACATTGTTGAAGGCGATGCCGCCGCCAGTGCCGCCGAGCACAGTGTTGTCGGCAAAGGACTGGATCTCGACCGAGTTGTCCGTCGCGCTGATGTTCTGGCCGGCAAAGGACGCGGCCAGCGCCGATCCCGTCGATTTCAGCGTATTGCCGTCGATCGAAAGCAGAAGCGTGTTGGCCGGCGCAGCTGATGTGGAGAAATCGAGCGCCCTGCCGCCGGCCGCGATGTCGTTGTTGCGGAGGAAGAAACTGGAGGCGGACGTCGCGTTGACGGCGACACCAGTGCCGGTGCCTGTGTTGCGGATGATGAGGTTCTGGAGGCCGCCGGTGACGACGCCCGAGCCTGATGTCGCCAGATCGACCACCGAGCCGGCTGTGTTGCTCTGCAGGATCGGCCGTAGCGTGTCGATGCCCGCCGGTGCCGCGATGATCGGCGAGTTTTGCACGGTGGTGAAATGGAACGCAGCCGAAGCGCCGGCGCTGGTATCGACGCCAAGCTGCGAGACATCGACGGCCGCGTCGTCGCTCTTGAAGGCGAGCAGTACCTGCCCGTCATCGAGTTGGAACGACGTACCGCCGAGGTCAATCGTCGCCTGGCCGCCGTCGACGTTCTTGTTGATGAGCACAATGACATTGGCGGTAGATGCCTGGGCGTTGGCATAGGTGCCTGGATTGAGCAGGCTGCCGTCGCCAAGGGCGGTGGCATCGGCGGTGACATAGTAGACCTTGTACGAAGACAGGTTCGACGTGTCGCCGCTGAAATTGACGTCGTTGAAATTGTAGTCGCCATTGGTCGGCAGCGTGTCGGTGGCGTGGATGACCTGGCCGTTGCCGAAGGTCTCGATCTTCGATTCGGCCGGGCTGCCGCCGTCGCCGAACACCAGCCTGGCGTTGGTGGCGCTGGAGAACTGGACGCCCTGGGCGACCTTGGTGATGGTCGACGTCTGGCCAGCCGGGCCAGGATTGTTGTTGAGGAGGTCACCGAGCTGGATCGTGCCGGTGCCGGTCGTGCCGGCCATGTCGATGCCGATCGACCCTGTGGAGTTGCCTCCATCGACATCAAAATCGTCCGCCGTGATGGTGCTCGTGCCGAGCGCCGCACCGTTGAGGTCGAGGCCGACGGCGTTGGTGGCGCTGGCCGCGATTCCGATGTTCAGGCTGTCGAAGCTCAGCGCCGAACCGAGCGTGCCGGAAATGTCGACGCCGCGCGAGGTGATGTTCTGCAGGTTGACCGCGCCGAGGTCGATGGCGCCGCCGCCGACATTGTTGAGCGACACCCCGGTCGCGGCGCCGTTGCTCGAAATCGAATCGAAGGTGATGCCGCCTGCGCCGACCGTCGCGCTGTCGAGATCGAGCGCGGTGCCCGTGCCGGTGGTGATGGTGTTGCCGGCGCCGCTGACGCTGACCGTGCCGGCGGCGAAGGTGCTGGCGGTGAAGCCGGCGCCGCTCGAGGTGGTGATGACGAGGCCGCCATTGGTGAAGGCCAGTGTGCCCGTGCCCTGGGTCGGACCGATGCTGGGGAGCTTGACGATGGCGCCGTTGGCGCCGCTGCTGGTGTCGAATATCTTCGAGGTGCCGGAGAAGGTGGCCGTTCCCTCGGACGATCCGTCAAACAAGACGCCGACGGCGCTCCCGGTATGATTGATCGTGCTCGAAATATTGTACACGCCCTCGGCGTTGCCGCTGAAGGTGAAGACCGCTGTCCCCGGCAGTGCTACTGCCGAGGTCGAAACGACCGAACCGCTCATGTTGAGCTCGCTCCAGTCGCCGCCGCCGACTTGCAAGACGCTGCCCGCGCTGACGTTGATCGAGCCGGTGTAGTTAAGTGTGGCGTGGACAAGATCATTGCCGCCGGCGAGCGTGATCGCTGAACCAGTGGTGCTTGTCGTCGCGCCGATGCTGGCGCTGCCGCCATTCCCGCCAACGTTGACGGTCCCGCTCGAGGTCGTCAATGCGATACCGATCTCGGCGTCATCGATGTTCAGGGTGGATCCGGCGACATTGGCGATGTTTATGGTGCCGACCAGCGGCCCACCAATATCGAACCCTCTGTAGCTGACGTCGAGATCGGTCTTGCCTGTGAAATTGACCACGCCGGCGCCGCTCAGGCCGATCAATGAAGCGCCGATGTAGCCGGTATCCCTCAGGCCGCCAATGTTGACGTCGCCGCCGAGATTGATACCTCCAAGCAGCACACCAGCGCCGGTACTCGTGGATACGGCCGAGACGCTGTCGAAGGCAACGCCGCCGGCGCCGACATTGGCGCCGAACAAGATAAGACCGTCGGCGCCGGAATTGATCTCGTTGCCCGTGCCGGTGACCGTAACGGCGCCGGTGGTAAAATCTCCGAAGGCGATGAAGCCGGTGCCGGTCGTCGTCGTTATGTCGAGACCGCCATTGGTGAAATTGATCGCGGAATTGGTGTTGGGGGCCGGTGTGCCTGCGGGGAAATTGCCAACGAGACCCAGGCTGACGGCGTCCGTCGCGCCCGAGCTGATCACCTTGCTGGTGCCCGAGAAGGTGATCGCGGCCGAGTCGTTGCCGGCAATGACGATATTGCCGCCAGCGGCCGCGTTGGTATCAGTCAGGTTGCCCGACAGCGTCACCGAGCCGCCAGTCATGCTCTGGATCGAAACAGCCGCGCCGGTGCCGTTGCTGTTGATGGTGCCGGCATAGGAGATGATCGCGCTGCCGCCGCTCCCGGCAGTCGTCGAGCCGACATTGAAAGCCGTGTTCGCGCCGGTGTTGGTCAGCGTGCCGTCGCCAATGGTCACCGTGCCGGTCAGGTTCTGCAGGTTGATGCCGCCGCCGGTCAGCGTGCCGGCCGGTCCGCTGTTGGGCAAGGTGCCGCGCGTGACCGTGATGTTGCCGGCGCCGCCATCGACGTCGAGCAGCGTGCCGGCAACGTTGACGTTGTTGTCTGCGATCGACAAATTGGTGTCGAGGCCGGCGACCTTGAACGCCGTCTGGCCCACGGCGACATTGCTGACCGTGACGCCTTCGATGAAGATGCCGCCGGTATTGACGAAGCCAGCCGCGCTCCCGTCGACGAGGAAGACCGAGCCGCTGCCGCCGCTGAAGTCGAAAGCGGTGTCGCGCACCTGGTTGTTGCCGAGCAGATGCAGGGTATCGCTGCCCGTGCTCTTGACCACGCCCTCATCGCCGGTGACGTTGCCGCCAGTAGCGCCGAGATTGCCCTGGACATTGACCGGCTGGACGGTACCGGAGGTGAGGATGGAGGCGCCGTTGCCGAAGCCGATGATCGACTGGCCGGAATCGAGCGTGAACGGGGTGCCGCTGAGATCGACGGTGCCGACAAAGGCGAAGTTCAGCGTGCCGGTCATGGCATCGGCCTCGGCGACCGTGTAGGTGGTCACGTCGGCGCTGAGCCCGTCCGTGTTGGCGTGGACGATGCCACCGCCCTGGGAAATCATGATGGTCCCACCGACCGCGCTGGCCAGATGGGCGGCGCCGGTGAAGTTGACGTCGTCGAAATCATAATTGCCGAGCGTCGGATCGAGCCCGATCGTATTGACGGTGTAGCCGCCGGCGGCGGCGCTGATGGAGGACTGCAGCCCATCGGCGGACGTGCCGTCGCCGAAGGTGAAGTTGGCGTTGGCCGAGGTCGCGGTGGCGCCGCTCGACGACAATTCGACGCCGACGCCGACATTGGAAATGCTGGAGCCGCGCAGGAAGGCGATGGTCTTGTTGCCGGTCGTCGACGACAGGTCGATGCCGCGCGAGGTCAGGCTGCCGGTGCCGGTGATCGTGGTCAGGCCGAAATCGGCCCTTGTCGAGGAACCGCTCGAGGAACCGCTGAAGTCGATGCCGGTCTGGTTGGCGCCAACCTCGTCGATCGTGGTCGTGCCGAAGCTGATATGTTCGTTGATGTCGAGGAACTCGATGCCGGCGGTGCTTGCCGCTCCCAGCGTAACCTGGGTTGTGCCGAAGGTGACCGTGCCATTGTCGGCAATGAAGATGCCGGTGCCGCCAGGCGTCGTCACGGTGACCTCGCCAAAGCTCGCCGATGCCGTGCTGGCGACATTGGTGACGGACAGGCCGGTGCCCGTGGCATTGGTGATCGACAGCGGCGCGGTCACGTTCAACGTCGCGGTGCCGCCGAGGCTGCTGACAAGCGCCCCGCCGCCACCCGTCGCCGACAAGGTCGGGCCAGTGAAGCTGATGGCGCCGCCGGCCGGGGTCAGCGTCGATCCGACATCGAACAGATCGCCGGTGCCGGTCGAGGTGACCGTACCGCTGAAGGTCACCGAGCCGCCGGTGGTGCCGTCGACCTTGACCGCCGCGCCTGGCGCGGTTGCCGAGCTGGAGACGTTGGCCGCTACGCCGACTGTCGCGCTGCCGCCGGAAACGACGACACCGTCGCCAGCGCCCGAATTGGCGATGGTGCCACCGAGGATCGTGATCGAGCCCGTATTGTTGGTCAGGCTGACATCGGTGCCCGCGACATTGGTCGTCACCAGATTGGTGATGGTGAAGGTCGATGACGAAGCGTTGATTGCAAGGCCGTTGATGCCGGCAGCGGTGCCGCCGACAGTGACATTGCCACCCAGGAACTGGCCGCCCGAGACGGCATTGAAGTTGAGCGCCGTGGCCGTCGCAACGCCTGTCGTGATGCTGTCGAACGCCATGCCGCCGGTGCCGATGGTGATGCCGTCGAGATTGATCGCCCGGCCGGTGCCGGTGGTGATCTGCTCCGTGCCCGCGGCCGCGACTGTGATCGTGCCGCCCCCGGTGGCATCGAAGCCGGTACCGGTCGTCGTGGTCAGGTCCAGCCCGCCGGTGAATTTCACCGTGCCGCCGGTGTTGGCGGACAGGTCGATCGCGTTGGCCGAGCCCGTGCTGGCGGTGATCTTGCCGCCGAAGGTGGCGGTGCCGCCGGTCTGGCCGATGATCCTGACCGCGTTGGCCGCATTGGCCTGGTCGATCGTGCCGTTGTAGGTGACGTTGGGCACCGCACCGTTGATGTTGAAGGCTACATCGTCCGTGTTGGTGATGGAACTCGCGGCCGCGAAAGTCAGCGTGCCGCTCGAGCCGCTCCAGATGGCCACGCCCCTGCCGCCGCCACTGATGTCGAGATCGTCGAAGGTGGCGATGCCGTCGAAATTGTTGGCGAACAGCCCGACGTTGGCGGCACTGGTAATCTTGGTGTTGCCGGTGAAATCGACGGTCGCGCTCGAATCGACAAGCACGATGCCGGTTTGAGATGCGGTCTGGACGGTCAGGTCGTCGACCGAGACCGTGCCGGTCACACCATTGAGGTAGAGGCCGGACCCGACATTGCTGGCCGTCACGCCCTGGACGGTCAGGCCGTTGATGCCCAGGCCGTAGATCGCCGAGCCGGAACCCCCGGAAACGTTGAAATCGAGCAGCGTGTTGCCGTTGCCCAGCGTCACGACATTACCGCCGCCGGAACTGGTCAGCGTCGCCGCACCCGCTGAATCCGATATGGATTCGTCATGATGGATGTTGGTGCCGGTGACATTCAACGGCACCCCGCCGAGCGAGAACGCGCGGTCATTGCCGAACGAGGCCAGTTCCTGTCCGTCGCTCAGCGAGAAGCCGGTGGCGTCGTCGATTGTCCCGCGGTTGACCAGGACAATGATCGCGTCGCTGGCGGTAATGCTGTCGGCATATTCGATCGAGGCGAGGTCGGTGATCGACGTGCCGCCGCCCGAAGCCCCGGCCGCAACGAAGATGTAATTGCGCAGATCGTAAAGTTGCGGGCCGGAAAACGCGGTCGTGCCGAAAGCGTAGTGGCCGCTGCCCTCATTGAGCCCGCGCGCATCGAGCGAGGCGGTGATGCCGGAGATGGAGCTGGAATTGCCGCCGAAGGTAAATTCGGCGTTGGCCGTGGCGCCCGGCGTGCCGGCAATGCCCAGCCGCACGCCGGTATCGACATTGGTGATGACGCCGCCATCGGTGATGATGATCACCGCGCCGCCAACGCTCGGCGACGTCAGATCGATGCCGATCGAGCCGGCAGCACCGGTGCCGGTGATGCTGAGCGACTGCGCGGTGAAATTGGTCTTGGATCCGGAGAAGTCGAGGCCGGTGCCGACACCCAGTCCGGAGATGACGATGTTGCCGGCGACCACCGCCGCATTGACGCCGGCAAACGAGATGCCGTCGGCGCCGGGGTTGGTGATGCTGATGTCGCCGAAGCGGATCGTCGCCGGCGAATCCGAAATGGCGATCGCCGGTCCGGTCGTGTTGGAGATCGTCGTCGCACCGTTGACGGTGAAGCTGCCCGCGACATTCTCCAGCACGACACCCGACGTGCCGCCGCTCTGGCTGATCGAGTCCAGCACCACATGGGCGGTGATCGGATCGATGAAGACGGCGGTGCCGCCATTGCCTGACACGGTGCCGCCGGTGGTGGTGAACGTGCCTCCGGTCGACGTGCCCTGCACGGTGATGCCGCGGTCGGTATTGTCCTGCGCATTGACGGTGGCGAAGGTGTAGGTGCCCTTGCCGGTGATATCGAGACCGTCGTCGAGATTGCCCTTCAGCAGCGTCGTGCCGGTGAAATTGTAGGTGCCGTCGCCGTCGATGTGCAGGCCGTCGAGGCCGTTGCCGGTGGCGGTGAAGTTGGAGCCGGTGATGCCGGTCGAACTGCCCGTGAAGTCGGCGCCGTTGCCGCCCGCACCGGTGACCGTCACATTGGTCAGCGTCGCGCCGGTGATGTTGTTGCCGAAGATGCCGTCGCCGCCGCCGGTGATGGTGATGCCGTTGAGCGTGTTGCCGTTGCCGAGCGTAAAGACGGGGTTGGCGACGTTGGTGCCCTGGATCGTGCCGTCGCTGCCGCCCAGGTTGAAGG
>NZ_RZRP01000013.1:0-24087 GCF_003997795.1 Mesorhizobium sp. M7A.F.Ca.US.005.03.2.1
TCCCGCCCCCGCCACAACCGCCGGCACAAAGGCAGGAGAATCTTGCTGCACCGAAGCGGCCTGTTTGCGCGCTTCGCGGCGCCAGGCGAAGACCTGCTGCGGCCTGAGACCATAACGGCGGGCGACCTCGGAAATGATCGCATTCGGCTCCAGCGTCTCTGCGATGATCCGCGCCTTGTCATCCACCGACCAGTGACGCCGACCGCCGGCACCGTTGATCACCTCGAAACGCCGAAGCTGCCGCTCCGGGTCAAGCGTAAGGTCAAGTCCAGACACAAGCCGATCTCCGATCCCAATACAGGATCGGCAACCTCACAGATCGCGACCACTCCCGAAAGGTGGTCCGGAAACACCGCTCTGATGTCCGCTGTCAAGGTTTGGAACGCATGAGGTCGCCCGATCCGAGGAACGGCTGCTCATTCTGATGATCGCGCATGGGTGGGGAGGCGGAACTGAAGGACGTCGGTGATCAAGCTCTGATGCGCGGGTTGGCTACCGCATTCCCGATTGTGCGTCCGGGGCTGTTCCTATCTTACTGCGGGCGTCGGTCGATTTGCCGGCCACAAAGCGTCTGACGGGCATTCCCCTGCCGTGGTCCCGCCTCCGCCCATGCGCGATATGTGCGCCATCGCGGCGAGCGATCAGGTGACGCGCGCCTCCCTTGCGACTGCCCACATAAAGCCGACCAGTTCACGGGCGATCGCGGTGCAGACGACCGTTGTCCGTTTGCCCCGAGCGCTCAGCATGCGGTAGCGGGCTGTCAGGCGGGACTGCGCCTTCCAGGCGATCTCACGCACCTTCGGTGACGCCTGCTCCAACCGGTATAGCTTCGCCTTCCCGACCTTGGGCGGATGTCGATAGGTCCAGGCGCTCTCGACCAACATGTGGCGAACCCGACCGTTGCCTGCCTTTGTGATGCCGCCGCGCCGGACTGTCTCCCCGGTTGAGCGCTCGCCGGGGACCCGACCGAGATATCCCATGAGCTGGCGTGGGCTTTCGAACCGGCTGGCGTCGCCGACTTCGGTGACGAACGTCACGGCGACAATTAGGTCTACCCCACGCAATGTCTGAAGCGCCCACACGATCGGTGCCAGCGACCAGGCCGGGACGAACTCTTCGATCACACGCTCCAGCCGCTCGACCCGCTCTTTCGAGACGCGCACCGCCTCGACCATCTCCTGGAGTGCGATCTGATGCGCGGGATGATCGAACCTTGTTCCTGAAGCCAGCGTAGATAGCGCATCGTCCAGCTCTTCTTTCGCGGATAGCTACGGCCGTGCTTGAGCATGAATGCGCTCACCTGCTGGCGATGGACCCGCAGCGTCTCGACCGCGCCCGCCCGCGCGCGAACAAGATCCCGTATGGACTCGTGCCCTTCATCGGGAACCCACACCGCGGTCAGCTCGCCGGCGCGCAATAGTCGGGCAAGGGAAATGGCGTCTCGACGGTTCGTCTTCACCCGATCGCCGGGCTTCCTTGGTATCAATGATGGTGCAACCACGGTGCACTCGTGCCCGAGCGACCGGATCAGGCGATAAAGGCCGTACCCGGTCGGCCCAGCCTCATAGCAGAAATGCACGTAATCAAAGCGGCTGGCGATCCGGCCTATGACCCGCCGCATGCTGGTCGCCGACGCGTCGACCTCACCGAAGAACCGAACCTCTCCTTCCCGGCCTGCCTCCGCAATCGCAATAGCGTTCTTAAGCTTCGCAACATCGATTCCGACAAATGCTTCTCTATAATCCGCCACGGCTCGTCCTCCTGTGGTGAGGATCGGCTCGGCCCGTCCGAGCAACCCTCGGACGCGCAGTGTAGGGCGAGCCACCTCATCGGCAGAGGCGGACATACGGTCTTACTGTCAAGACGCTGACGACCCAGAATCGCCGGGCGCTGCTGACGGCCCTCAAGTCGCTTCAGGAAAAGGCCATCGCCATCGAGAACGACATCCGTGGCCTGTTTCGTAACTTCGGTCTCAAAGTTGGCATTGTCGACGGCCGGCAAATTCGCGGATCGCATCCGGGACCCTTCCGGTGACATTCCGGAACTCGAGACATCATGGAGACGTTGCTCACCGCCCGTCGGAAACTTTGCGAGCAGTTCACGGTGCTACACGAAAGACTGTTGTCGATCGTGAGGGGTGACACGGTTTGCAGGCGGTTGATGACCGTGCTGGGCGTCGGCCCTATCGTTGCACTGGGTTTCAACGCCACGGTCGATATTCCTGCCCCCTTCAGGAATTCGAAGGACGTGGGGCCGTATCTCGGTTTGACGCCGCGGTTACATCAATCAGGCTAGGATAATCGCGTCGGCAGGTCAGCCTAGGAAGCTTGAATGGGATTGACTTCAACACGCCGAATAGACAAGTCCAGGCATTTGGTGGAGCGGATTGAGAGTGAAGCGCTCGGGCTGGGAAGCCCATGCCTTGCAGATGAACTCGTAGGGTGAGACCTTTGAGGGCCTTCAGCCTGCGGCCGAAATTTGTAGGCCGCAACAAAGTCGGCAAGATGCCGACGCAGTTGGTCATGATCGTCGTAGTGGAAACGCTTGCCCGTCGCGTCCTTGATGGTGCGGTTCATTCGCTCGACCTAGCCGGTGGTCCAAGTATGCTTTGGCTTCGTGGTTCGAAGCACAGCGCGACGATGCGGCCCCCGAACGTGCTTGCGGGCTTCCTGGCGCCGCGACGAGCGCTTGCAGGCGCTGACGGTCGCTGGCCAAAACGGTGAAGGGGGATGCTATTGCGCATGCATCTAACTCGCACGCCAAACCGCAAAACGGAATCCCGAAATCGGACTCTTTTGATCCGATCAATCCACTATGAGACGCCGATTCCGAAATAGCGGGTGTGGGCGACATTGAGGATGCGATTGATCAAGCTTACGAAGCTGTGTCCGCCGGCCGTTGCAGCTGTGCCATAACTGGAGTGTATACCAAGGGCCGGCACCGAGTTCATCTCTAGGACAAACGGTTGGCCTGAGCGATCGATCCGGAAATCGACGCGGGCATAGTCCCGGCAGTGGCAGGCACGGAAGGTCGCAACCGAAATATCCCGTAACATCGTCTCAAGCCCGCTCTCGATTTTCGCCGGGCAAATCTTGGGCACCGCTGCGGCCGCCACGTACTTCGCATCCCAATTCATAACACGCGTTTCGCGGTCACCGAAGTCCTGCTCCACTAGAGGCAAAACTTCGGGCTCCCCGTTTCCGAGCAACGCAACGCAGATTTCCCGCCCCTCGATGTATTCCTCCACTAGCGCATCCTGAGCATGCTGCGTGACGATCACTTCGACGGCCTGCCGCAACTTAGAGTGTTCATGTATGATCTGCAATCCGAAGCTGCAGTCCTCCTCCCGCGGCTTCACTACCACTGGGAATCTCAGGTCGCCGGTGTTCTCGGTGCCGCGACGCATCACGCGAAAGTTCGGAGTCGGCACGCCCTGATCGCGGATGAGCATTTTGGTAATGACTTTGTCTCCCGTCAGCCCAATCCCGAAGGGGCTACATCCAGTGTATGGAACACCGGCCATCTCAAGCATGGCAGGAACATGAGTGTAACGCTTTTCGCCCTGAATTCCCTCCGCCAAGTTGAAGACCATTCCCGAGGGGCGACCTTGCGGATCAGGTGGCATGAACCGCTCGAGACTGGCGAGCAGTCCTTTATCGCCTTCACACACTACCGTCTCGTGGCCGCCCTCTTGAAGTGCCGCCACCACATCTTCCAACGTGCCGCTATGCGGCCAAGGCTGCGGCGGCTGCGGACAAGGCTGACCGAACCGGTTAATCACACCGTTGAAATCACTGTTCGTTACGATGGCTACTCGCATGAGCTATCTCCTTTGACGTTTGTCTGCTGTCACGAAACCAATGAAAACTGGATGGAGGCCAACCGCTATATCAACATTGACGACCTGCACGAGTACAAGAGGCTCGAAGCACCATGGCTGACCCTTTTCACAACCCCCTCCACAAACATAGGTCCACCACCCGGTTCCCTCTCCGGTTCCCGACCCTTTCCGCTGGCGGTGCTCTTTTTGCCCAAGTAGCTCGAAAGACGGCGAGTTGGGTTGCGGTACCATCAATAAAGCCTTATGCAGGGTTTATGCCAAAACAGATGATAACCGGCGGATGAGAGCGCTCCGACGCGAAATGATCGCTTCAAAAACCGTGCCAACCTCGCAAAATGCACGTCGGCCAGTGCTTTGAGTTTGATATCAAACTTACGGTCATATCAGGTACTAAACTGGCCCGCACAACCACTATGTCGCAGGCGCGACAAAATCCGACAGAGATCGTATCCCAGGGGACGAGCGGCGACCCATCCGCAGTCTTTTGACGCTCGCCGGTCCCTTACATCGAGCCCTGGCGTCCAGAATTGAAGTTGGGCGAAGGCGATCCGCATAATCGTATGCCCGGCCTGGCCGGCTTCAACGTGCGAGCGCTGCAGCAGTTTCAACAATGATGGCGAGTCGGCATAAATCTTCTTGAGAGGCTGGCGCTTAATCCCGGAACAAACGCGGCAATCAGCACTTCGCCTTGCTCATTTCGATGACGGCCATAGTGTTATTGCGCGCTTCAAAAGCTGGACAGCGATTCCGCTAATTCCCGGACAGCGTTTTCACAAAAGTCCGACAGTTCGTCGAGGTTGGTCCTCGGCAGCCTGGTTGCTGTAGGGCTGATTGATTTCGGTGTTCTCGGAGTCGGTCAAGAGGGCCGAGGCTTTTTTCTTCGGATGCTCTCGCCCTGAAGGGCGATGCGGTGTGCATTGTGCACGAGCGGTCGTGTATAGCGTCGGCGACCGTGCTGTCGTTAATAAGGTCGTGCCAGCTTGCCACGGGGACCTGGGCGGTGATCAGGGTGGATTTTCTCTGATAGCGCTCCTCGACGATTTTCGAAGAGGTGGAAGCGCTGCTGATCGGAGAGAGCATGGTTGCCGAAGTCGTCGTGGATGAGCCAAGTGGACACGGGTGAGCTTGTCGATGAGGCGGGGAAAGGAACCATCGATGCGTCGCTCTCGAACAGGATAACAGTGCGGCTTCGAAAAAGTCCGGACAGGCTTTCCGGTAATCTCAATGATGAGATCCGCGCCCGCCGTTCCAAAAAAAGGTTCGGCACGAAGCCCGCATTTTTTGCACTGGGCTTACGGCGTGCTGATCCACTGTTTCGTCATTACTATTCCCGAGCCTTGCAACCGAGCCGGAAGCGTCAGGCGAATGCAGGATTCCTGCGCTCGTAGAGCGTCCCAGCTTGGTCAGCACAACCTGACGATACGCGCCATCTTGGCGGCAAAGGCATTTGACGCAGCTGAATTGTCACGATCAGACGGCAGTTGGATCCTCATTGGATGGCCAGTGTTGCAAAAATCACAGGCTGGAGATCGGACTTGCGCCCTGGTGAATTTCCGCCACCGCATCGGGGTCGGTCTTCAACCCGGCAACTTCGACTTCCCAATTATAATAGAGACCGCGGCCGGGGCTTTGGCGGAGAGGGTCAGTCCTGGCGATGCCTCTCTCGAGCCGGCCTACATTGCAGCTGCCAGGCGGTTGGTTGAGCGCGGAGCCGTCGCGATAACCAGGGACTGCGGCTTCAGTATCTGGTGCCAGGCTGCACTGGCCACGTCTGTCAAACTTCCCGTGGCCATGTCGAGCCTGCTACTGGCGCCCACGCTCCTCCGGCAGCTTCCGGCCGGCGCAAAGCTCGCCGTCTGGCCGCAGACTCAAGACACTGCGGCGAAGAGCTGCTGGGCATGGATTCATCCGCAGGGGCAAGAGTAGCCATCGGCGGCATCGAAGGTAATACGCGGCCGGCTAGTGTTACCGAAATGGAGTCCCCGGGTTGCAGTCTGTGTCGCGACTTCGCGCCGCACATCCCAAGATTGACGCACTCCTATTTGAATGTACATTGTCCCCGATGGTGACGTCAGCAATCCGTCGTAGGACAGGACTGCCCATCTATGACGCCGCGCCCCTTTATCGAATGACATTCGCGTCCGTGGCTTGACCGCTTGGAGGCCGTCAGGTGCTTGAGCGCGGCAGTCTCAAGTTTTAAGGGGTGGCAGCGTGGAATCTGCTCCTCGCGAAAGAAGGAAGCCCCAGGCGACTTTCGATCGTATATGCCGCGGCTAGGACGGAGGTGTCGGAATAGCGCGCGCCGACCAGTTGTAGCCCGACGGGCAGCCCTTGATCATCCAGGCCCGATGGAATCGATGCTGCTGGTTGCTGGGTCAAGTTGAAAGGGTAGGTGAAGGGCGTCCAGTCCACCCACCCCTTGTAACTATCATCCGGCACATTTCGCCCGACGGGGAACGGCGCGATAGGCATCGTCGGTGTGACCAAGAGATCGTAATTTTCGTGGAACTTCGCCATCAGAGCGGAGAGCTCGAACCGCATCGCCTCAGCTTCCTGAAATTCGGTAAGGGTGATCTTCAGCCCGCGTTCGGCACCTTCCAGAAAGCCAGGATCTAGTAATTGTCTTTGCTGTTTGTTCATTCGTGACACAATACGGGCGGCGCCAGCGAACCAGAATGTAGAAAACACCTCCACCGGATCCGCAAATCCCGGATTGACTTCGGCCACCTCGGCCCCAAGAGCTCGAAGCTGGTCGATCGCATTATCGGTAACGTTTTGGATATCTCGCGCCACCTTGACATAGCCGAGGTTCCGACTGTAGCCGATCCGCAGGCCCCTGATGGTGGTCTTTGCTGGATCGGGGTCGAGACCTAGGTACGCCGGACCCGCATAGCCATCGCGAGCGTCCTTTCGTGCAATCACATTCATCATCAGGATCGCATCCGCAACGGTGCGGGTCACCGGCCCCAAATGAGACAGCGTTGTCATGGCGCTAGCTGGCCATTGCGGAACGATGCCGAAGGTTGGCTTGAAGCCGAAGGTCCCCGTGAAGCTCGCCGGTATCCGGATTGATCCCCCGCCGTCGCTACCCTGATGAAGAAAGCCAAGGTTGAGCGCAGCCGCAACTGCCGCCCCTCCCGACGACCCGCCTGGTGTCAGGTCAGGATTCCAGGGATTGCGGGTGATCCCGTAGACCGGGCTGTCTGTTACCCCTTTCCAGCCAAATTCTGGAGTGGTTGTCTTGCCCAGGATAACGCCACCGGTCTCACGGATACGGGCTGGAACAGGGGCGTCTTCAGTCCAGGGTCCCTCGGTGCTGCCGGACAATGAGCCACGTCTTGTCGGCCAGCCTCGTGTCAAGGTGAGGTCTTTGATGGTGGCCGGAATGCCATCTAGTACTCCGGCTGGTTCCCCCTTCATCCATCGACCCTCCGAGGCCCGGGCAGCAGACCTGGCCCCTTCGTGGTCGACGAGGCAAAATGCGTTCAGCGCCGGGTTGTTGGCGTCGATGCGGCTGAGACAGTCATCGACGACTTCAACAGGCGAGAGCTGCCGCCTTCGGTAGAGTTCCAGGCATTCGCACGCCGACAGACCCTCAAGAGATGTTGGCACGGATGAACGAGTTTTCATTTTACGAGGTCCGCTACATTCAAGCCTGGCATAAGACGGCAGTTATTCATTCGTTCTGCGGCCCTTGTCAGACCGATCATCAAGACGTCGGACGGGATCCCAACGTGTTCTCTACGAGCTTGATCCAGTACGATGTTCCATAAGGAATCGCCTCGTCGTTGAAATTGTAGGCAGGGTGATGCAGGCCGGCGCTGTCACCGTTCCCGCACCAGACGAAAGCACCCGGCCGCGCCTGCGCCAGGAAGGAGAAATCTTCCCCCCCCATTACCGGTGGCGTCTCGAGCACATTGTTTTCACCGGCCACGCCCTTGGCCGCGCTTCTCGCAAGGTCGGTCTGCTGGACCTCATTGAAGAGAATTGCGTCGAAGCTCTGAAATTTAATATCTATCTTCGCGCCGGTTATCTGGGCGATGCCGGCGACCACTTCGCCCACCCGCTCCTTCACGAACTTGCGCACCTCCGGCTTTAGCGTCCGCATGGTGCCCACCAACTCCGCTGTTTGCGGAACGACGGGGACTAGTCTCTGCCCGGACTGGAACTGGTGGAACGAAATTCCTGCCGAGTCGACAGGGTCAATGTTCTGAGCCAGGATATGCTGCAGGGCCGTCACAAGCTGAGCGCCGACCAGAATCGGATCGATGCATTCATGAGGCCTTCCAGGGTGCCCCCCTCGCCCTTCAATGCTAATTTCTATGCTATCAGTTGCCGCCATCACTGGACCTTGCCGGATTCCGAAGACACCTACCGGCAAGCCCGGACGATTGTGCATTCCGTAGATGTGCTCGATGCCGAACCGCTCCATCAAACCGTCATCTAGCATGGCAACGGCGCCGGTACCGATCTCCTCGGCAGGTTGGAAGATCATGACCGCCGTTCCAGCGAAATTCCGAGTATCGGCAAGATAGCGCGCGGCACCCAACAGCATCGCGGTGTGGCCGTCATGCCCACACGCATGCATCAAGCCCTTGTTCTTGGACGCATAGGGCAGATCGGTCGCTTCGTTGATCGGCAGCGCATCCATGTCAGCGCGCAATCCGATAACCTTTGGGTTACCGTCGCTCACGACGCCGTTGCCCTTGATGACGCCAACGACGCCGGTTTTGCCGATGCCGGTCGCGACGGCGTCGCAGCCGAATTCGCGCAGGCGCTCGGCGACAAATGCCGAAGTACGGGGGATGTCGAAGCCCAGTTCGGGATGTGCATGGATGTCCCGGCGCCAAGCCACTATCTCGGGGAGAAACTCTGCGACGCTATTGAGAATTGCCACGGGGACTTTCCTTTCTTGCCGGTTGCAGGCGAATTTCACGCTTTGTCCTTGCGAGAGCCGGGAGACCCGTTTCCGCGCTGCCGGGAGCACAGCATCCTCTGTGCGACGTAGGCACCCCAGCTATTCCGCCGACTGAAGCCGCTCCAATTAGCCGGGGACCGACAATCCTGAATTCCGCTCCGCCCAGAATGTAGCAAGTGCCAAAGAGCTTGGTTGCGCGAAGGGCGCCTTGGTCCCGCAGAATATCATCGTTTTTTGGTCATTGGCGCATAACACCTGCAGGCTGAGAGGAGGTGCCCTGGTATATATGCGGGACCATTCAAAATAGGACAGCCGACATTCAGAAGTGCGGGACAACTGCGACCCGCGGAAGGCGCGTGGTGGTTGCCTGGGCGGGCTCTTTTGAAGGCTACTCTTCAGCAATTGGCAGAGCAAACGACGCCTTGATCCGATCCATTACAACGATTGTCTTGAACCCCTTTACTTCAAGATGTTCGTAAAAAAAACGACGGGTAAACGCCTCGTACTCGGCCATGTCCTGAGCAGAGACCGTAATAATAAAATCCGCTTCACCCGTAACGTAGTAAGCGTTCATGATCTCAGGCGTCCGCCGAATTGCCTGCTTGAAACGATCGATGATATCGGCGCGATCGCGCTCGAGAGTGATGGATACCAGCAGGAGCAGGGGCCGACCGACGGCTTCCGGTGAAACTATGGCAACGTCCGCTTCGATGACGCCAGCGTCTCGAAGTCGCTTTAATCTCCGCTGACAAGCGGTAGCCGATAGTCCGGCAAGTTCGCCCAATTCCTCTGTCGTAAGGCGATTGTTGCCCTGCACGACGTTGAGAATCTTCCGGTCAATTCGATCCAGCTCCCTTCACAATCTCTGCTCATGATGATATCGGCCAATGCCAAGGCCGCCAGTCCGTACGTCCAAAATGTAGCAAGTGCCAAACGCCCTCTCGGCGCTAAAGTCGGTCCAAGTCGCAGAAAATCGGCGTTTCTTTCGCCATCTGCGCACAATACCGGCATAGTATAACTATCTGAGGGGTGCCGCTGAATCGATGGGCGTTGCTGGTGAGCAGTTGCGGGCCAGCGCAAGAACGGCAGATTCGATCGGGTGGGGGCGATCCCCGGTCGAAAAGATCCTACCGATCTCGTTGCTCAGGCGCAGAAAACATGAGTTGCAGCACGCTCGCATCAGTTCGAGGCAAGCGTGTTAGGGAGCGACATCACCAAGGGTGTCGGCGTTGCAGCATAAATCGGAGACCATGAGAGTCAGGCTATGAACCGGCCCCGGCTTTCGGATGCCTTACGGCCCTCGCGCGTCGGCCGCGAGTGAACTATGATCCGCATGGGTGTGGGGCTGGAGGAGAAGGTCGTCGGCTCAGTCAGGCTAACGTCGCTCCAAGCACTGGTAAGAAGCCCTATCCGCGGTCTGAGAATTACCCAAATTGATCTCTCGTGAGGCAGTTGTTGCAGCTGCATTCCGTCGAGACGCTTCAGTGATCCGCGAGAATGGCTCGCGATCTCTGCGTGAATCGCGGTTTGGCGCAGGAATGCGGCGTGGGAGACCGAATGTTAGACCAAAGTCGGCACGAGCACCGTGTAAAATGGGCAGGTCAGCGCAGACCAGTCTGGCGGCATTCTTACCCTTGCCGGAACGATCGCCTGAACAAGGTAGCTCAACCGCCGTCCGCACTCCCAGGAGAGAAAGCCATATGCTTCCCTTGGACATCCTCCGAAAGGAGTTTCCAGCCACAGCAAACGCCATCTACATGGATGTCGCGAACCAGGGCCTCATATCAAGCACAACATTGGCTTCAATCGAGCCTCATTTGAACAATCGGCTGCATGGCCTAAACGACGAAGAAAGAATGCTCGAACACGTCGAGCGTACTCGCGCTAGGTTCGCACAATTTATCAATTCAGATCACGATGAAATTGCAATTACCAAGAATGCATCGGAAGGCATCAACATCATCGCTAATGCGATCGATTGGAGAGATGGAGACAACGTCGTTCTATGCCCAAAATTGGAACACGCAAATAATATCTTGCCATGGATTCAGATCAGAGACCGCTACAATGTCGAGTTGCGAGTCGTAGAGCCGGATAACGGCTCAATTCCCCCTGATGCATTCGTAAAGGCGATTGATTCTCATACCCGCGTTGTTGCCTTGGCGACGGTGACGATGGTTCCGGGGTTTCGGACCGTCATGGAGCAGATATCCGAAGCCTGTAGGCACTACGGTGCATTTCTTTTGGCGGACGCGACGCAATCTGTTGGGATACTCCACACCGACGTCAATCGACTTGGCGTAGACGGTGTAGCAGTGTCCACTGTGAAGGGTTTGATGGGTCTTTATGGATCGGGTTTTTTATATTGCCGTAAAGAATGGGCCGATCGGCTGAGCCCGGCCTATCTTGCGCGCTTCAGCGTAGATTTCGGAAACGCGCCAGAATCAGCTCCGGTACCTAGTTTTGTAAAGTTGCGCTCTGGCGCGCCCCGCTTTGATATCGGGCATTACAACTTCCCTGGCATGTTGGCTGCATATGCATCAATGGGCCAGCTACTTGATATCGGAACCGAGGCGATCGACCAGAGCGTTACCTCACTCGCAAAACGTATGGCCACTGGTCTCTTAGATATCGGGCTTCCGGTCTGCGGCGGGCCACCAGGCGCTCACACTGGAAGTATCGTAGCCGTTGGCGATTCCAGCGATCTTGTTGAAGGGCGCCCAGTCGACGCCCGCATTCGGTCGCTTCACGAGCATTTCACGAAGAACGGGGTAATCGTCTCAATACGCAGAGGCATGCTCCGGTTTTCCCTGCATCTTTACAACACCGCCGATGAAGTCGATCGCGTAATCAATCTGGCCAAGAGCTGGTCGAAGTAAGAGCGACACGGCTAGTTCATGCACACAGGAGAGTACATGTCGACCCAGAGCGCCGAGACTATCGGACTTCTCCAAGATCTTATAAAGATCGAGAGCATCAATCCATCGCTGTCGCCAAAAGGTAGTGGAGAGCAAGGTGTAGCCAAGTTCCTCGAGGGTTTTTGCAAGGAGCGGAAGCTGGCTTACGGGATACAGGAGGTGGCCGATGGTCGCTCGAATTTCCTGACCTGGGTACCTGGGAAAGAACCCGATAGGCGTATTCTATTCATTGCTCATATGGATACCGTTCCTATCGATAGGTGGGAATCAGATCCATTCTCGGGTGAGCAACGGGACGGGCGAATATATGGGCGAGGTAGCTGCGACACAAAAGGCTCACTTGCAGCTATGTTGATTGCGCTTAGCTCACTTGGTGAACGGCAGCCCCGGGCCACGGTTGTTGTGGCAGCCAGCATTGACGAAGAGTACCGCAAACTTGGCGCCCGCGCTATAGCCGATTCCGGTGTCGCTTATGAGGGTGCGGTAGTCGGTGAACCCACCGAATTAGAGCTCGTTGTAGCTCACATGGGTTCTGTCCGCTGGCAAATCGAGGTTCAGGGTGTACCGGCTCATACGTCGAAGCCTCATCTCGGAGTGAACGCGATCACGGGCATGGCCAAGGTGGTATTGGCACTTGATGAGCACCATCGATCCCTTGTGTCTCGGGCGCAGCACCCATTGGTAGGGTCATCACAGCTGACCGTGAGCCTCATCGAAGGAGGTTTGGAACTTACCACTGTACCGCCGGTATGCCGTATCTGGGTCGATCGGCGTCTCATACCCGGGGAGCGGCCGCAGGACGCGTTGGCGGAGGTAGAAAGCATACTGGAAGGCCTTCGCCAGGGCGAAGACAAGATCAATGTTCGGTCATTGCTTCCCGCATTGGAAGACCCGCCTCCAATCAGTTCCGGGTCGAGCAAAATTGCAGCAGTCGCAGGAGCGGCTTGTGCCCACGTCGCGGGGACCGGAGAGCAGAAGGGAGCCACCGGCGGCTCGGATGCAAATCAGCTGTCATTGGCTGGGATCCCGTGTGTGATTATCGGACCCGGGCGTACTGCCCAAGCCCATACGAACAACGAGTTCGTTGAAATCGATCAACTGACCAAGGCTGCTGATTTGTACCAGAGAATCATGCTCACATATTAGGAGTGGCCGGCCTGATGGGGGTGCTCAAACCCCGTCCATTGGGCCGCGGACGCCCCGGATGCTGCATGAGCGTGGCGGCCGCAACGTCCCGATCTTCGCTGGTCTCGTCGGCGCTTCCCACGTAGATCTTGCCGCCCGTGCTTGAAATTCTGTTGCGACAGGCAGAGTGCGTCTTCACCATAGGGAGGGCATGATCTTCCACCGGAGACGCAGAGCCACCGAAAATTTGGCGCTCATATGCGGATAACGTACGGCAAGTGCCTAGGAAATGCAGATTTTCCGCGACAAGAAGAAATCCTCGGGGAAAACAGCCTCTTGTGACGTGATACGAAGAGAAAGTATGCGGACAGGACGAATGCCTGATCCGTTCGAGGAATGCCTGTTTTGAAGGACTCGACGAGATGAAATATGAGAAGCCATTTCCGCCCGAGGAGTTTCGGCGTCGTGTTCATGACGTGAAGCAGCGGATGGAGCGAGCGGGGCTGGACTTGCTGATCTGCCAGGATCCCGCGAATATGTATTGGCTTACCGGCTTTGACGGCTATTCGTTCTACGTGCCTCAGGTGGTCTTAGTGCATCTCCAGTCGGACATGCCCCTCTGGTTCGGACGTTTCGTCGATGTAAATTCCGCTTATATAACGACGGATCTGCCTAGAGAAAATATAAGCTCATTTTCCGATCATAGACTTCAACATCCAGAATTACATCCATTTGACGATCTTTGCGAGCTTATCAATTCGCGCGGCTGGGGATCTGATCGAATCGGTGTCGAGCTTAACGCCCACTTCTATACTGCCCGAGCACATCAACATCTCGTCAAAGGCCTTCCGAATGCAAAATTCTCTGATAGCCGCGAATTAGTCAATTGGGCACGGCTTATAAAATCTGACCTTGAACTAGTCTACATGAGAGAAGCGGGCCACCTTGCAACGCATACGATGCAGACGGCAATCGCTAACCTAAGGCCTGGAGTGCCGCAACATGAGGTCGTCGCGGAGGTGTACCGGGCCCAGACACGAGGGGTGGACGGTAAATATGGCGACTCTAGCGGTCCTCCTCTTATCCAGACTAGCGAACAAACGAACGCTCCGCACCTCAGTTGGACCGAGGAGCCCTTGCCGACCTCTGGCCTGGTTCTCATGGAGTTCGGCGCCACCCGACGCCGCTACTGTGCGCCGCTGTGCCGCACCGTCCACATCGGAAAGCCACCCGCAGAGGTCTCGCGTCTTGCTGAGGTTATAGTGGAAGGCGGGGATGCTGTGCTCGAGATGGCAAAGCCTGGTACCGTCGTTGAGGAGCTTAATGCGGTGTGGCAAGATATCCTCAAGCGGAACGGGTATATCAAGATAGGCCGCTCCGGCTATTCAATCGGACTCAACTTCCCGCCGGAATGGGGCGAACGCACGGTTAGTATTCGCGCGGGCGACAAGACCATCCTACAACCAGGAATGTGCTTCCATTTTCAGTCGGGGGTTAGGCTCGAAGGGTTCGGCGCCGCCATCTCTGAATCATTTATTGTAACCGAAAGGGGCGGTGAGCGATTGGCAGATGTTGATCGCCGCTTGATCGTCGTGGACTAGGTGATTTGGATGTGACCCAAATCGTTTTGCGATCTCACTGGGTCCGTTCGAAGCCGGTTGAAATTTGTTTCTGCGGCGAGCGGATGAACGGATCTAGCTTAAGGACGGCGCTGTCTGAGAGGTGCGGCATGCCCAACCTCTGGGACAGGAGAATCTCGCCTAGCACATGAGTTCTCTGCATCAGCGGAGATTAAGATCCGTAGGCCGAAATGAGCCACCTGTGACGCGAGCGCGGCGTGAACGTTGCCCCATTCTACAAATGCGCGGATGACGCAAGAGGACTTAGCTTTTGAGGAGCATTGAGGACGAGTTTACGCGCGCCTGAAGCGGGCTCTTGCCAACCCTGCGCGCCGGTGGGAACGCGAGTATGGTCCGCCCCGTCCGTGCAACACGTCGCGACATCAGCACACGTTGTTCCCGATAGATGGCTCGGCAGCGAAGCTCGCCTTTTGCCCGGGGCTCGCTTCATCCTTTTCTGCTGTTTCGTGCGACTTCACCACTTCACCAAGTGAATGTCTGGGTTATCGCGGGGACCTCAATTTCGGGACCCCAAGACCTCCTTCCGAATGAAGTCGTCCGCGATGCCATCGTGTCTGAAGCGGTCGCGGTCACCCTGCACAGTGCCGGACGAAAGTAGCCTTGCGGCGAGTTCCGTCTAAGATTCGAGGCGGTTGCGCCTGCGTCAGTGCGCCTGATCGGTGTCGGTCGAGAACTTAATGCCACGAGGCCAGATCGGGAACTCGGGATCGGGAGATCGGCGCTGGAACCAACTACTTTCCGCGCCGCCGGCGACCAGCGCGACCTTCGCTCGCGGTCGCTAAGCCTCCTGGCAAGTGAAGTTGTGAGCCGTGTCCAATTCTACGCGAATTGGCTGCTGTTTGCAGGAATGCAGCTAAAGGGGCATCAACTGCGCTGCCGATCGGCGCTGTGGCAGCAATAACCTAAAGGCATCAGCATACCATTGGAGTCTTAGATGAGGGGTACGTCAATCACGGCATTACGCAGGCTCAAACGGCCAGACCTTTTGCGTGGTGATGCGTATCTGAACGGCGCCTGGCTCTCCAAATCAGATACTCTTGCCGTGTTTGATCCTGCCAGCGGTGACGAGATCGCTCAAGTTGCGGCTTGCGCAGACGCCGACGTTGACGACGCGGTCCATTGCGCAAGAGCAGCGTTCCTCAAGTGGCGCGACATGCTTCCGTTACAGCGTGGTGCATATCTGCGGAAATGGGCGGCAGGCATGCGGGAGAGCGCCGAAGACCTGGCTGTCATCATAACGGCCGAGCAAGGAAAACCGATTGCTGAAGCCCGCGGCGAAGTTTCATACGCTGCCGGCTTTTTAGATTGGTTTGCAGGGGAAGGGGAGCGGGCTTACGGCGAAACGATTCCCAGCCATCTCCCCGCAAGCAGGCTGGCCGTGCATTTGCAGCCGATCGGGGTGACTGTCGCCATTACGCCATGGAACTTCCCAGCGGCAATGATCACCAGAAAGGCTGGAGCTGCACTGGCCGCTGGCTGCACAATGATTGTAAAGCCGGCACCCGAAACGCCACTGTCGGCCCTCGCGCTTGCCCGCCTTGCCGGGGATGCTGGCATTCCGCCCGGCGTGTTTCAGGTGATCACGGGCGAAGCTCCGCCACTTGCCAAACGGCTGTTGTTGCATACCCACGTGCGTGCGTTCTCTTTTACGGGCTCCACCGAGGTCGGCAGAATCCTTCTCGAGCAATCCGCGAAGACAGTGAAGAAAGTCTCGCTCGAACTTGGCGGCAATGCTCCTTTCATCCTTTTCGGCGATGCGCCGATCAACGCTGCGGTCGCCGGTTGCATGGCAGCCAAGTTCGCGACATCCGGTCAGGACTGTCTCGCGGCAAACCGGATTTATGTGCAGCGAGAGATTTACGAGCATTTTACGGAAAAATTTGCCGAGGCCACCAGTAAACTAAAGGTCGGGCACGGATTGGAGCCAGGTGTCGACATCGGTCCGATGACAAAGACGTCTGGTGCTGACAAATGCAGGCACCAGGTTTCTGAGGCTCTAGCAGCCGGGGCTCGAATGGTAGCAGGCGCACAGCACAATTCGCTTGGCGGGAACTTCGTCACGCCGGCCGTGCTTGCTAATGTGACCGATGACATGGTGATTGCGAAGGACGAAACGTTTGGACCTGTCGCTGCAATCCTGCCCTTCGACGACGAACGGGAGGTGGTCGCGCGAGCCAACAATTCCGAGATGGGACTTGCGGCCTACGTCTATACCCAAGATCTCAACCGAGCCATGCGGCTCTCCGACCGGCTCGAATATGGCATGGTTGCCGTGAATACTCCAAAATTTACGGGGCCGGGCATTCCGTTCGGCGGCTGGAAACAATCCGGCCTTGGTCGCGAGGGCTCAAGGCACGGTCTTATCGAATATCTCGAACCCAAATACCTCTGCATCGGCAACATCGCGGCCTGAAAGGAAGCATTCAATGACCATCAACATCAAAGAGATCACCGAAAAGGACCGCAACTCGGTCTTGCATCCTTTCACTCAGCTTAAAGATTTCGCCACTGGCAAGCTCGGCGACCCAACGATCGTGGTGACAGGGAAGGGGATCCGCATCCAGGACGCGCATGGCAACCAATTTATCGATGGCTTTGCCGGCCTATACTGCGTCAATGTCGGGTATGGCCGCACGGAAGTCGCCGATGCGATCTCGCGTCAGGCCTATCGCTTGGCGTATTACCACTCCTATGCGGCGCACACGACCGACGAGCTTGCGATCCTCTCCGATCGCCTTGTGAAGATGGCGCCGGGCAAGATGAGCAAGGTGTTCTATGGCATGTCCGGCTCGGATGCGAACGAGACCCAGGCCAAGCTTGTTTGGTACTACAACAACCTGCGTGGCAAGCCGACCAAAAAGAAGATCATCTCCCGTGAACGCGGCTATCACGGCTGCAGCGTCGTGTCGGGCTCGATGACGGGCATGAGCTTTTATCACGACCACATGGACCTGCCACTTCCGCAGATTGTTCACACGGGTGTTCCACATCATTACTGGGGCGCAACCCCGGGCGAAACCGAGCGCGAATTCTCCGCTCGCCGCGCCGCCGAGCTTGATCAGTTGATCGAGCGGCTCGGCCCGGACAACGTCGGCGCCTTCATTGGCGAGCCCGTCCTCGGCACAGGTGGTATCACGCCTCCGCCGGAAGGCTATTGGGAAGCGGTACAGACGGTCCTCAAAAAACATGATGTGCTGCTGATTGCCGATGAAGTGATCACAGGGTTCGGCCGCACCGGTTCCATGTTCGGCTCACAGCACTATGGCATCGAGCCAGACCTCATCACGATCGCTAAAGGTTTGACGTCGGCCTACTTCCCGCTTTCAGCGGCAATCGTCGGTGAGAAGGTGTATAAAGTCCTGGAGGATGGAGCCGACAAGGTCGGGGCATTCTCGCACGGCTACACCTACTCTGGTCATCCGATCGGCGCCGCCGCGGCCAACGCGGTCCTCGATATTGTCGAGAAAGAAGACCTCCCCGGCAATGCGCGTGACGTCGGCGCGTTTTTCCAGGCGCAGTTGCAGGAGAGGTTCGCGCAGTTGCCGATCGTCGGCGAAGTGCGGGGCGTCGGTCTTATGGGCGCAATCGAGTTCGTTGCCGATCGCGACAATCGGAAGCGTTTCGATCCGGCGCTCAAGGTAGGTGCGCGAATCTCGAAGGCCGCCCGTGACCGTGGTCTTATCGCTCGGGCCATGCCGCACGGGGACATTTTGGGCTTTGCTCCGCCGCTGGTTACAACCAAAGCTGAGGCGGAGGAGATTGTTGCAATCGCAGAAAGCGCCGTGCGCTCGGTTATGGATGAGCTTGTTCGCGAGAGTGAGAAAATCTGAATGAGTTGGGCCATCTTGTCGTAATCAAGGCGCAAACTCAAGCGACGGCCTGATCGGCTTGCGGGGCTGCCAGCTGAGCTGGTGCCGCGTTCCGCTCATTGAGTTTTCGGCGGAATTCAATGCAGACACTGCTCAGGAGGAACTGGTGGCCAATTCGACCGCACTCAATCCCTGGGAATGGCCTGAAAGCCATTGGCGGCGGCGCATCAACAAAGTCAGAGCGGGCAAGGCACTAAGACCAATGTGGCCCGGCGGTAAACGCTGTGCCTTCGCCATCTCGTTCGACGTCGATCATGAGTCGAACGAATTGCGCAGGGGAGGGCGATCGCTAAGCAGATTATCCTGGGGTCAGTACGGGAGCCGACGAGGGATGCCTCGGGCTTTGGAACTCTTGAGAAAGTACGACGTTCCGGCGAGTTTTTTCGTTCCCGCTGTGATCGCTCAGTTGTATCCAGACGAGCAACGCGCAGTTGTCGATGAAGGCCATGAAATTGGCATGCACGGCTGGATACACGAGCTAAACTCGGAACTGAGCGCAGAGAGCGAGCGCTCTTTAATGATGAGGAGTGCCGACACTCTTGAAAAAATCACTTCCAAACGCCCGACGGGAATTCGAACGCCTTCCTGGGATTTTTCCGACGCAACTCTACGGATCATACGTGAAACCGGATTGACATACGACTCATCCCTTATGGCCGATGATAGTTGCTATGAGCTGCTGGAAGACGAGGAACCCACGGGAGTGATTGAAATACCGGTCGAATGGATTCGAGACGATGCCACTTATCTTTGGATGAGTCCCGATGGGTCTTCACGGCCAGATTTATCAGTCGACGACGTGCTTTCTGTATTTATTCGGGAGTTCGAAGGGGCCTATCAAGATGCCGATTTATTTCAGCTGACTCTGCATCCACACGTCATTGGATATCGCTCACGGATCTGGATCGTAGAAGAATTAATTCGACGCGCCAAAGCAAAGGGTGACGTTTGGTTCGCCACACATCATCAGGTCGCCGAGCGTGCGTCCTCATGTCTCTGAAAACTCTCAGACAGGAACGCCGGTAGAGTGCGGTGTTCTTGGGGCGGCGCAAGCCGTCCTGCGCCTCGACCGTTGCGGCGGTCACCAATGGATTTGGAATGACGCGGATCATCCGCTGTCCGGTATTCGCTTTCAGAGCGGGTACAGTGGGAGTTCTTATCTTGGAGGAGGACTACAATCTTGATTGACACGACCTTTGCCGGAAAAACGGTGCTGATTACCGGCGGGTGGCGCGCTTGGCCCGGCCAGTGCCAAACTGCTGGCGGCGGGTGGAGCGGATTTGGTGTTGGCTGACCTGTCGCAAGAGGCTCTGGACCAAACTCTGGCCGCCTGTCCTGGTGCCCGTTGAGTTGTCTGCGACGTGACCGATCCGGCGATGCTGGAAGGGCTGGTCGACCTCGCCCGCGAGAGCTTTGGCCGGCCGGTTGAGGGCTTGGTCGCGGCCGCTGGCATTACGGTGCGATGAAGCGGCTGATAGACGTGAAGGGTACGAAGCCATGTTCAGCTTCAACGTCGGGGCCATTTGGCGAATCTGCAAGCTGCATCCCGCAGATGCGCGAGCTTGGCCGCGGATCGGTGGTGCTCTTCAGCTCGACTGCTGGTCTGCAGGCCTCGAAGGACGTGCCGATCTATTCGGTGACCAAGGCGGCGGTTGTGATGATGACTCGCACGCTGGCGCTGAACCACGCGGCAGAAATATCCGCGCAAACTGTGTCTGCCCCGGAACCATCGCCAGCCGTTGGCCGAGGCCGGCGTCGCCTTCGCCCGGGGAGAAGCGGCACAGGTCGAGCGCCGGACGAAGATCATCGCTGCGCATCCGATGGGCCGAATGGGGTTGCCGTCCGAGGTGGCGACAGCTGTCGGCTATCTGCTGGACGATGCGGCGGGCTTCACCATCGGCGCCGCGCTTACGGTCGACGGAGGCAGCCTTGCCTAAGCTCCGGTCAGAAACACTGTCGTCGTCACCGGCGCGGCGCGCGGGATCGGTGCCGCAACAGCGGCGTGGCTTGGCTCGGAAGAGGCGTGGGTGTTGCTAGTGGATGTTCTGGATAAAGTGCACGACACAGCTGCGGGCCTTGGCCAGACGGCGCTCGTCTGCGATCTGGCCATGCCCGACGCCGCAGGGCGGGTTCTGGCCGCCTTGGATGCCGCAAGGATCGAGACGCTCGACGTCCTCGTGAACAATGCCGGCATTGGCGGTTCGAAGTCGCTCGCCGATACTGACGATGCCTTTTGTTCCCGCTGATCGATATCAACTTGCGTGCAGTCATCAGCCTGACCCGCGAGTTGCGGCCGCGGATGCGCCAGCCGGGCGGGCGGATCATTAATGTCAGCTCGATCCTCGGGCTTACGGGCTATCCCGGAACGGTAGGCTATTCGGTGGCCAAGGCCGGGATCGCGTATCTCACGCTCCAGCAGGCCGGCGAGCAGGGCCTGTAGGGTATAACCGTGAATGCGGTGGCGCCCGGCGTGGTCCCCACCGACATGACTCGAGCGCTGCACGTACGCAGCTACCAACGCCTGATGGTCGCGCCAATCCGCTCGAGCGCGTCTCCTCGCCGGAGGAGCAGGCGGCGGTGATCGCCTTCCTGCTTCGGACGACGCGTTCTACGTCTCGGGCGCAGTGATCCCCGTCGACGGCGGCTCCCGCCTGTCACAGTAGAGAAGAATAGCGCAATTTAAGCCTATACACAGGATGGCCCTGCAATTCCCGGATGCAGACCGACTCTGCCGGTAACCGGTTCCGGTGGTCGATCCTGTTAGCGGCGCCATTACCCGGCGCACATTTGATCGCGGTGGTGGGCAAGTTGAATTTACCCTTCGCGCGCTTCCCAGCGATCAATATGGCAGTGTCGTACTGCTCGGTCATTGTCGCAACGGTCGCGTTCAGCGTCGGCGCGAACCACAGCGCCTTGGCCACACCAGGTTGTAGCAGACGGATCGCCTCAGTGACCCGCCGAAGAAGCTGAGGCCGTCAATCCAGTCGGGCAGCTTTTGAGTCAGAGTTGGCAAAGGCTGCTCGAACTGAACGACTGTTGAGGAAAGCCTTTGCAGGCGCGGCGGGCGCGAGCACCGCGGGGAGCCGCAAAAAGGCACGCGGAGAGCTCTGCTGAGGCTGCAGTCAACTCAGCGTCCTTGGGAGCATATTGAAGTAGTATTTGCCCATCTCTCCCTGTTATGGCGATTTGAGAAGCAAAAAGCCCGTTCAGCGTTTAGCTTGGAGAATGTGCCCACTGCACTGCTCGCCCGCGAATCACCGATATTATGCAGATTTAGGAGCTCGACGCCGATCTCCTGCATTTGTTGGCGAGGATTGCTGGAAGAGTACCCATTCAATGCACTAAAATCCTGGAGTGGTCTGATCCTCATATTGTAAGTGTAGGCTGGCCTGATGCGGCTGGTTCCAAGTCTTCACAAAGGTTCCAACTACGCCTCCTCCCAAGGCGCATCGGCCCGGCAGCGAGTTCAATCTCCTGCCGGGCGTTGTAACTATTTGCGCACATTGGCCGATTCGGACCTTCAACGGGTTGGGCGGCTGCTGGCTGTCGGAGCAATGTAAAACTGGCTCATAGGCAAGAGTTAGATTGATGAGCAGTCTTGCGGACCAAGTCGCCGATCCAAATTCGCCAGGAGCATTTGCGCCCCTCAGAAATCCGAGCTTTCGTTCAATCTGGTTCGCCACGCAGGTCAGCTCGCTCGGCTGGTTGATGCAGACTGTTGCCATCAGCTGGCTGATGGCTACGATTTCGACTTCCGATCTGATGGTCGCGCTGGTTCAGGCTTCTTCAAACCTGCCAGCGTTCATCTTATCCGTCTTCGCCGGGGCCTTGGCTGATAATTTCAGCCGGCGCCGGGTCATGTTCGCCGGCCGGTGCCTTATGGTATTGGCATCTGCGATGCTGACGGCTTTTGTGGTGCTGGGCTTTGTCGATCCGTGGATGATCCTCGGCTTCAGCTTCTTGATCGCATGCGGCGGCGCTCTCCACGATCCAGCCTGGCAGGCCTCGGTTGGCGATATGGTGAACCGACGCGACGTTCCCGCCGCCGTCACGCTCCTCTCCGTTGGCTTCAACACTGTTCGGACCGTAGGCCCGGCGCTCGGTGGCATAGTAGTTGCCTCTTTTGGGCTGATGACGGCTTTCGCCGTAACCAGTCTTACCTATCTGGTCCCTTTGGTAACCATATGGCGCTGCAAGTGGATGGTTCGCTCATCACCTCTCCCACGTGAGTCGATGAGGACGGCGATCTATGACGGGCTACGCTTCACGGCGATGTCGTCGGAGATTAAGACGGCGATCACTCGCGGAACCCTCTTTGGTCTGGCGAGCATCGCCATTCTCGCGCTGCTGCCGCTGGTTGTCCGCGACCAGCTGGGAGGCGGACCGCTCGCCTATGGCACGCTCATGGCCGGATTCGGGACAGGCGCCGTCTTCGCCGGCATCTCGAACAGCGTGTTCAGACGGAGCTTGTCACAAGAGCGGCTGATGACGCTCGCATGCGTCGCCTGCGCGGCATGCTCCCTTTCGCTTGCGCTGACTTCTTCGATTGCAGTGGCGGCAATTGCACTCGCCATGGGTGGCGCGGGCTGGGTCACCGCCTGGTCCGGGGTCGGCGTGACCGTGCAACTGGCAAGCCCGCGCTGGGTCGTGGGGCGCACCATCTCGATTTACTATGCATTGATCGATGGCGGCATCGCAGCGGGCAGTTGGGTGTGGGGCACGGTGGCCCAGAACCATTCACTGACCTTGGCACTGGAGGGCTCCGCTGGAGCCCTTCTGCTGGTCGCCGCCACGGGCCTCCTGTTTCCCCTTCGCGAGCGCCGCGAATCCGATCCAGATGCTTTGGAGGACTTCGACGCACCGGCAGTCGCCCTCAATCTCAAGCCAAGAAGCGGTCCCATCGTGGTCAAAGTCGAGTACCTAGTGCCCGAGGAAAATCGCGAAGCATTCCTGGAACTCATGCGGGCGCGCCGGCATGTGCACAGTCGCGTCGGCGCTCGTCATTGGACTCTCCAGCGCAACCTTCAGGAGCCTATGCAATGGATAGAGACATTCCGCACGCCGACCTGGACCGACTACCTTCGCCTGAACCATCGTCTCACGGAAGCAGACAAGGAATTGGGTAAACAAGTGCTGAAATTGCATGCAGGACAGCTTCCGCCTAAAATCATGCTTTTTATCGAGCGACCAACAAGCTCGGCCCTAAAGTCCGATGAATCAGCACGTTATTTTCTCCGACACTGACTCTTCGAGGTTAACCCCTTGTATCTGCACGCAGAGGACTTTGTGCGATGGAAGCGACTGAGCCTCGAACCGGATGGCCATCCGGTTCGAAGCAAGGCGAAGTCGCCCGACACCCCTCCGGCCACAACCGTGGGTGAGCCTGGGATCTTCGCCTTCGTCACGTACGACCGAATAGTCGCTTGGCTCCAATCGCACGCACAAGGCAGGTTACCGTGAACAAGACTATCTGTGGAGTGGATGTTTCGAAAGACTGGCTCGATACCCATGTCGTGCCGAGCGGAGCGGCGGGCCGCTTTCGCAACGATGCGGCAGGCATAGCCGAGCTTGCTGCCTGGTGTTAGGTCAATGGTGTCGAGCTCGTCGTCATGGAGGCCAGTGGCGGCTACGAACGGCTTCCCTTCCTGCTGTCGTGGGAGTTGGGAGTAGCCTGCGGCATGGCCAATGCGAGGAGCGTACGCTGATTCGCCGAGGCGATGGGCTTCCTGGAGAAGACCGACAGGATCGACGCCGCCGTCATCGCCCGCTATAGCGA
>NZ_RZRP01001400.1:0-856 GCF_003997795.1 Mesorhizobium sp. M7A.F.Ca.US.005.03.2.1
GGTTGCTCCTGCCGCTCTGGCATGGCTGGAGCTTCCTCATCGGCGCCTCGGTGCTGACGACCTGGCAGCATCACTTCATCGACATCCCGACCGGCGCGCTGCTCGGGTTCTTTGCGCTGTGGCTGTTTCCGCGCAGCGGCGCATTGCCGTTTGCAGGCTTCCGGCTGACCAACGATGCGAAAGCGCGGCGGCTGGCGCGGTTCTACGCGCTGGGCGCCGTCCTCGCGCTGGCCGGTGCCGCGCTCGGTGCCTTCCTTTGCGCTGTCGCGCTCTTCCTGCTTTGGCCGGCGCTGGCGCTGGCCATCGTCGCCTTCGCCTATGCTGGCGCAGGCGAAAAGGTGTTCCAGAAATCCGCCGATGGCACCATGACGCTTGCAAGCCGTGTCCTGCTCTTGCCTTATCGCCTCGGCGCCAGGGCAAACATATGGGCCTGGACGCGCAATCTTGCCCCCCAGGTGGCGATTGCCGAAGGTGTCTTTCTCGGGCGCTTTCCCACGGCAAGCGAGGCCAACAGCTTCGGCACGGTCATCGACCTCGCCGCCGAACTCGAAAAGCCGGCGACAACCGATTGCCGCTGGATCAGCTTTCCGATGATCGACCTGTTGCCGCCGCCACTGGCGATACGGCAACAGGCAGCCGGCGCGCTGGAGAATGCACGCCGCGACGGCACCGTCCTGGTGTGCTGCGCGCTCGGCTTCCAGCGCAGCGCCGGCGTCGTCGCCGAATGGCTGGTGGCGACCGGCAGGGCCGGGACGCCAGCGCTCGCCCGCGAGATGCTCGCGGCCGCCGGCCGGCCGATTCATCTTGCAGAGGCTACGGGGCGGGCGGCGTCATGACAGGCAATACCTATCAGGAC
>NZ_RZRP01001401.1:0-855 GCF_003997795.1 Mesorhizobium sp. M7A.F.Ca.US.005.03.2.1
CACCTTGTCGGCGACCGCCTTCTTGGTGACGATGCCATAGCTGTCGAGCATCGCCTGCCGCCAGGAATTGCCGGCATAATTGTTGGAAAAAGCAATCTTCTTGCCACTGGTGTCGGCCAGCGCCGTGCCCGAAGCGAGCATTGCCGCCAGAGCGCCCAGAACGAACAGTTTCTTCATGTCGTTATCCTCCCAGATGTGTTGACTGCTGTATTCCCACCGGCTTTGACCCCGGCCTCACTCCCAACTCTGATTTGAGCACGGATTGTCGCGAGCTCAAAACAGTCTCAATCCCGGCACGCGCACCCTGAGCCGGTACAGCGACGTCGACGCGGCAATGTAGAGGCTTTGCAAATCGTCGTCGCCGAAGGTGAAATTCGCGCAATCTTCAGGCGTCCGGATGACGCCAAGAATGGTGCCCGACGCGTCGAAAATGTGGATGCCGCCGGGTCCGGTGCAGTAAAGATTGCCGCGGCTGTCGATCTTCATGCCGTCGGGCGCTCCCGGCCCCTCGCCCTCGGTTACTGCCCACACCGCGCCGCCATTGAGGTCGCCATTGGCTTCGACGCCGAACACCCTGATGTGCCCGCGTTCGGTGTCGTTGATGAACAGCCGCGACTCGTCCAGCGAAAAGCACAGCCCGTTCGGCTGCCCGAAATCGTCGGCCAGCAATGTCAGCCGGGCGCCGCCGCCATCGATGCGGTAGACGCCCTGGAACGGCAGCTCCTGCGGGCGTGGCACGCCATAGAACTCCCTCCGGCCATAGCCCGGATCGGTGAAGTAGATCGATCCGCCGGTGGCAACGACGATATCGTTCGGACTGTTGAGCTGCTTGCCCTGATGGTGCGTGGCCAGCAC
>NZ_RZRP01001402.1:0-849 GCF_003997795.1 Mesorhizobium sp. M7A.F.Ca.US.005.03.2.1
GCGTCGTATTCACCGGCTGTGGAGCGGGTGCCTGTCTCAGCGGCGGCGGAGCGGGTTGCGGCGGACGCGGCCTTGTCGGAGCGGCGGCCGGAACCGGCTGCAAGCCGCCATCTCCAGTCAATGCCGGCCGGCGCGGCGCCGAAAGCCGGATATCGCGCTCGACGACGACGTCGGTCGGACCGCCGATCAGAAGCAGATGTTCGATGTCGTCGCGGCGTATCAGCACCAATCTGCGATGGCTGTCGACGGCGGTGGCATCCATGACGGCCAGTCGCGTCTTGCGGTTCCGGCCGCCGGCGACGAAGGTTCCGAATGTCAGGTTGCGCACCAGCTTGACGATGACGAGAACGATGACCAGCAGGACGAGCGCTGCAAACGTCCACAACAATGCTGCGGCATAACCGGGACCTGCCACGCTATCGAGCCATTGCATTGGTTTCCCCTGATCGCCCCTTGGAAGTGATAAGACACTAGACCGTTGAAGCGGGCCACCGCAAGTTGCGTTTCACGCTGTTGAACAGCTTGAAAAACTCCGAAGGCCGGAAGACATCATTTTTATCCGACATTTGCCGCCCAGGCCTTTTCCGGACTAGGAGAATGTGATTCAACCCGGTACGGGGCGGGTGTCGGAACACCGGAATTCACGAGCAGGGGGCACATGGCCAAGGAAGCGCGCGGCGATTTCTATCCGGTACCGATCGTCGACCAGAATACGCGACCGGGCGCGGTTACCCGGCTTATCATTTTCATCGTCGTTCTGACGGGGGCCGCGATCGTCGTCGGTCTTTTCCGCGAGCGCCTCGGCGATCCTTTCCTGCTCGGCAGGCTCGGCGTGCTGGCGATGATCGG
>NZ_RZRP01001403.1:0-847 GCF_003997795.1 Mesorhizobium sp. M7A.F.Ca.US.005.03.2.1
GGGTCGTAGGACCGGTCGATCTGCGAGATGAAGACGAGGATCAATCCCCTGTCGCCGGCAAACGCTTTCAGCGTGCGAACCTGCGCCATCAGCTCCGGATTTTGCCGCTTTTGGTCGAGCAGTTGCAGGTAGTCGATCACCACCAGCGTGCCGCGCGGCGCCGAGCCCAATGCCTTGACGATATAGTCGGCGCTGATGGCGTCGGAATTGTCGAACACGAACCGGTCGTTGAACTGCACCGGGTCTGCCCCGATGGCTCGAAACCGGTCGAGCACATCCCGCTGCGTATACTCCAGCGTGAAGAACACGCCCCGACTGCCGGACTTCATGGCTTCGATTGCCAGTTCGAGACTCATCAGCGTCTTGCCGTGGCCGGGTCGTGCACCCACCAGGACCAGATCGCCGGGCGCAAGTTGCGCAAACAGTGTGCCGGCAGGCGCCGCCCCGGCTGCCTTGGCCGCAAGCAGGCTCCAACTGGCGAAGCCTTCCCGTACTGCAACACGGTCAAGCGCTTCGTGGAGCGGAATTTTGGCCTCGCGGGACAACAGCCTGGCTTGACGCTTCAGATGATAGATGGGCGCGGACAGCTTCATGACAAACCTCCTGGTGCGAGCCGTTTTCGCAACCCCTCCTTATGCCAAGCGCTCGAACAGTTGGTTCGGTGATGAGAGAGCCCTGCATGGATGATGCTTTCCCGGCGGAGGGAGGAGGCGTGAGCCACGCCAGAATCAGATGATAGCTCAATCCCTGCGTATCGAAAATCGCGGAACTCGAGAGATCAGGTTCCGAACCCGCGGCTTTTCGCGATAGGAATTTTTTCTTGACTCCCTGCACTCAGCTATGGTAC
>NZ_RZRP01001404.1:0-847 GCF_003997795.1 Mesorhizobium sp. M7A.F.Ca.US.005.03.2.1
GAGCATCACCTTCTCGGCTATGGCTCCCACCGACATTTCACCTTCGGCGAGGTAGCTCATGATCAACAGTCGCTTCTCATTGCCCATCAGCATGAGAAACTCTGCCGCCGATTCGGCGTTCACGATTAGCTTTGTCGAGACCATCGATCCCCCATGCTTCCTGTTCATCCCGACGCCATGGGGGCAATGGCGTCTGATTCCATAAATTCACTTATCGATCGGCGCTGGCGATTCAGCGTCACTAAAAGGTAGAGCATTTCACCTAAATCTCAAGTGTTGCTTTTGATCCAGCATAATTAAGTCTCAGTCTCGGCGTCGACAATGGCTCGGCCCGCCCTCGCCATATCGACCAGAACGTGCCGCAATTCACCTGCTGCGCCCAGAGGTTGCGGGTAAAAGACCCGGCAAGCATCGTCGCCCGACACCAGATCCATGCCATCGGCATCGAATCCGGCAATACGCCAGCCGTTGCCGGATACTTTGGCGAAATGCTGTGCGTAAACGGCGATCGCGTCGAGATGGTCGGCGTTCATGTGGTCGATGGCCGATTGTTCGCGCGCCGCGAGTTCCTCGACGACCGGTCCGCTGGCGAGCAGATCCGATCGGTCGAGCTGATAGGCCTTGCCGAAGCCGCCGTTGAGGCTGGCGCGTTGCGGATCGAGGCGAAAGATCGAAAAGTCACCGAGACCGGCGTAAAGTTTCGCCCTGGCATTGTGATTGAGGTAACGGCGCTCGGTGCGGGCGTGTTCGGCCGATCCGCGCTCGATCCTTACCGCCTGGCAGACCAGTGTCAGGCGCGGGTGCGCCAGCGGGTCGCCCTTGCCTGGTTCGCCGAGCAACAGGGAAC
>NZ_RZRP01001405.1:0-843 GCF_003997795.1 Mesorhizobium sp. M7A.F.Ca.US.005.03.2.1
GCTTCCTCGGCAATGGTGGCGAGCGTGGCGACGATCACTGCCGCCGGTGTCGACGGCGCCAGCCCGCCATCGAGCAGTGCTGCGGCGATCAAGGGCAGATTGGCCATGCCCATATAGACGACCACAGGCTGGCCGGTGCGGGCGATCGCTGCCCAGTCGAGATCGTCATCGGTGCCGGCGGCGTGGCCGGTGGCCAGGATCACCGCCTTGTTGATGCCGCGCATGGTGGCGGGGATGCCGGTCGCGGCCAGCGCACTGAGGCCCGAGGTCAGGCCGGGCAGTACGCGGAACGGGATACTTTCCCGCGCCAGCGCCAGAGCTTCTTCGCCGCCACGGCCGAAAATATAGGGATCGCCGCCCTTCAGCCTGACGACGCGGCGGCCTTCGCGTGCGAGCCGGACCAGCAGGGCGGTGATGTCGTCCTGTTTCATCGACGGTTTGCCGCCGCGCTTGCCGGCAAAGAAAAGCTCGGCATTCTCCGCAACTGCGACAATGTCAGGGGACACCAGTGCGTCGTAGACCAGCGCATCCGCCTCGGCCAAAGCCGCCAACACTTCAAGCGTCAGGCAGCCGGGGTCGCCGGGGCCGGCGCCGGCCAGCCAGACATGGCCCGGCTCCAGTTGGCGCGGCTTGAAGTTCAGCCGGGACAAGGCTTTTTCGAGCGTGGCGTTTTCGCCGGTGTTTTTGGTGCTGCCGCTCACAATCCGTCCCGTCCGCGAAAACGCCGCTGATAATGGGCGTCGTATAATGAACTCTCGCCAAAACCTCGCGCCGCCAGCGAGCGGCCGACGAAGATGATCGCCGTGCGCTCCATCGGATCGGCGGCGAGCTGTGCCTCGATGG
>NZ_RZRP01001406.1:0-842 GCF_003997795.1 Mesorhizobium sp. M7A.F.Ca.US.005.03.2.1
GCTCTTCCCCTGAGCTAAGTGCTGCCGGCGCTGCTTTAACCCGCGTTTGCATTCGAAGGAAGAGAGCAGAGGCCCAACCAGCTTTTCCCTTGAACGGCGATCCAATCTGGTCTAGCCTCAGCTGAGAAAAGGTTTTCTCAAACAATTTCAGTCGGGCTCGGCCACCTGCCGGGCCTCTTTCAGATCGGTAAGAGAAAACCTTTTTCCAACTAAGGACTCTCGGCGCGATGCCATCGGACGATCTGCCTGTTCCGGTCTTTTCCAAGCCAGTCACCTTGCGTGACGTGGCCGCGCAGGCCGGAGTCAGCGTCGCTACCGCATCCAAGGCGCTCAACAGCCAGGGCCGGATGACAGCCGAGACGCGCGAACGCATTCGCGAGACCGCCCGGCGGCTTGGCTTCCGGCCCAACAGCCTGGCGCAAAGCCTGCTCCGACGCCGCAGCTTCACCGTCGGCCTGCTCACCAACGATACCTATGGCCGCTTCTCGCTGCCGCTGATGTCGGGCATTTCGGACGCGCTGGTCGACAATGGCGTCTCGGTGTTCCTGTGCAATGTCGAGGAGGATCCGCGGCTGGGCCAGATGCATGTCGACGCCATGCTCGACAAGCGCGTTGACGGCATCATCGCCACTGGCAAGCGCATCGATCGCCATCTGCCCGTCGACCTCTCCAATCTGCGCGTCCCGGTGATCTATGCCTTCACGCAGCCCGACCCCGACGCCGTCGCCTTCGTCTCGGACGATGTTGGCGGCGCCCGGCTGGCCGTCGAGCATTTTTGCCGGCTTGGCCGCAAGCGCATCGCCCACGTCACCGGGCCGGCGAGCTTTGCCGTGGTACACGCG
>NZ_RZRP01001407.1:0-840 GCF_003997795.1 Mesorhizobium sp. M7A.F.Ca.US.005.03.2.1
ATGTCACGCACCGCCTCGACGAACCGACGCTGGACAAATTGTCGAAGGGCCGGCTGCCGATCGAGGGCCGCGTCGATCTGCACGGCATGACGCAGGACGAAGCCTACTCGCTGCTGTTCTCGTTCCTGCACCGGGCGCATGCCGGCGGCGTCCGCTATGTCCTGGTCATCACCGGCAAGGGCTCGTCCTCCGGCGGCGATGGCGTGTTGCGGCGCGCCGTGCCGGCCTGGCTGTCGACGCCTGCCTTCCGGCCGCTCGTCTCCAGCCACGATCATGCCGCCCGCAATCATGGCGGTTCGGGTGCGCTCTATATCCGCCTGCGGCGGGTCCGTTCATGAGGACGGGCGCATGACCCCGTTCGGCGAGAAGCTGCGGACGCTGAGAAGCGAACGCGGTGTCCGCCAGAAGGACATGGCGGCGGCGATCGGCGTCAGCGCCGCCTATCTGTCGGCGCTCGAACATGGCAGGCGAGGCGCCCCGACCTGGACGCTGATCCAGAAGATCATCGGCTATTTCAACATCATCTGGGACGATGCCGAGGAACTGGCGCGGCTGGCCGAGGCCTCGCACCCGCGTGTAAAACTCGACACGTCGGGTCTTTCCCCCGCCGCCACCGAGCTCGCCAATCTGCTGGCGGAAAACATCGAGAAACTCGACGAAACCGAGCTTCGCCGCATCACCGCATCGATCCGCGCGGCGTTGAACCAGCGGCCGTAGCCTGACGGTCCGCGCCGGTACAAGTTCGCCTGCCTCACGAGGAAACTGCCCGCCGGCGGCCCGCCGGCGGGCAAAGTGGTGAGATCATTTCTTGCCGGCGGTGCCGCCATTTCCACCCCGGCC
>NZ_RZRP01001408.1:0-837 GCF_003997795.1 Mesorhizobium sp. M7A.F.Ca.US.005.03.2.1
CTTTGGATCTCCGCCTCCTCGCCATTATCAGAGCTGGGAGCGAAACCTGCTCGCAAAGTAGTCGGTGACCTTTTCGCTTAGCGGACGCGCTTGCCATTCTTCCAGACTGACCTGCCTTGATCGCTTCAGGTCCTCGTTGAAAACGTCTATTTGCGTCCGCGCGAATTCCAAGCCGTAGACGTTCAGACTGGCCTCATCGTTGAGGCGCAAGGATCGCTCATCCAGATTAGCCGAGCCAAAGCTCACCCAGGCATCGTCGACGATCAAAAGCTTGGGATGGTACATTGTGGGTTGAAACTCAAAGATGCGCACACCGGCCTTGAGCAATTCGCCCCAGAAAAAGCGCGAGCCCTTTCGCACCACAGGCACATCCGTGAGCCAATTGGGAACGATGACATCGACCGAGACGCCTCGCTTCCTTGCATCAAGAATCTGCTGCAGCGCGATGTCGTCCGGCACGAAGTAGGCCATGCCGATGCGCAGATGATCCTTGGCCGCGGCTATTGCCGCCAACATCATCAACTCCATGTTCTCCGAGCCGTTTGGCTGCGAAGAAAGTATCAACTGCGCATCGAGACCGCCAGCGGCCGCAACTGCAGGGTAGAACTTCCCGCCCTGCAATGTCTCGCCGGTCGTCTCAAGCCAGTTTTCGGCGAACGCCGCCTGGAATGCGGGCACGGCTGGTCCTTCGATCCGGTAATGCGTGTCGCGCCATTCATTTGAGTTGCGTGCGTTCCCGCGCCAATCATCGGCAATGCCGACCCCGCCAGTGAAAGCGATCCGGCCATCAACGATCAGCAGCTTGCGATGAGTTCGGTTGTTTACACGGTCCAACGT
>NZ_RZRP01001409.1:0-834 GCF_003997795.1 Mesorhizobium sp. M7A.F.Ca.US.005.03.2.1
TCCGTCAGGCAAGACCAGCGGCGGCGATCTCGGCTGGTTCGGACCTGGCCAGATGGTGCCGGAGTTCGACAAGGCGGCCTCCGCGCTCGAGGTCGGCAAATACACCGAGCAGCCGGTGCAAACGCAGTTCGGCTGGCATGTCATCAAGCTCGAGGACAAGCGCACCAAGCAGCCGCCGGCCTTCGACGACGTCAAGGACCAGGCCAAGCAGGCGGTCATCCGCGACAAGTATTTCGCGCTGGTCAAGTCGCTGCGCGCCGGCGCCAAGGTCGAGATCCCCGACGCCAACCTGAAGAAGGCGGTCGATACGCTGGAAAGCGCCAAGTAAGACTGGCAGCTTTTTTGAAAAGGGGCGCGGCAGCCAGGGGTTGCCGCGCCCTTTTTCATTCATTGCCGTCTTTACGAGGCAGGCGCCGCTATGCCTCGCATCACGTAGTTGACGGCCTTGTCGATGGTCGCTTCGTCCTCGTCGAGCCGGTTGGTCAGCAGATGTCTCCAGGCGAAGGAGGCGATCAGGTCGGCGACAACAGCTGAATCGATTTCGGCCGGGATTTCGCCCCTTGCCTTGGCGCGTTCGATGATCTGGGCGGTATGGGACCGTCGGCCCAGTGAGTAGTCGGCAAGGGCCGCGGCCGCGGTCTCGTCCGACTGTGCCTCGGCGATCAGCGACCGGAACACGCTTCCCGACGATGTCTCGCGCCAGTGGGCGAACAGGTTCTTCAGGAAGCCGACGAGATCCTCCTCCAACACCCCGGTATCGGGAACATCGACGCGCTTCTGGCGCTGGTAGACCTCAAGCAGCAACGCCGCCTTGCTCGGCCACCAGCGATAGAT
>NZ_RZRP01000140.1:0-10024 GCF_003997795.1 Mesorhizobium sp. M7A.F.Ca.US.005.03.2.1
GTCCAACACCGTAACAGTAGAAGCCGGTGTCATCCTGCAGACGCTGCAGGAGGCAGCCGACGCCGCCGACCGGCTGTTCCCGCTGTCGCTGGCCGCGCAAGGCTCCTGCCAGATCGGGGGCAATCTTTCCTCCAATGCCGGCGGCACCGGCGTGCTTGCCTACGGCAATGCGCGTGAACTTTGCCTCGGTGTCGAGGTGGTGCTGCCGACCGGCGAGGTGTTCGACGACCTGCGCAAGCTGAAGAAGGACAACACCGGCTACGATCTGAAAAACCTGTTCGTCGGGGCCGAAGGCACGCTCGGCGTCATCACCGCCGCCGTGCTGAAACTGTTCCCGAAACCGAAGGGGCGCGAAGTCGCCTTCGTCGGCCTGTCGTCGCCCGAGGCGGCACTTTCGCTGTTCGGCCTGGCCATGGACCGTGCCGGGGCAGCACTCACCGCTTTCGAACTGATCGGCAGGCGGCCATATGATTTCACCCTGGCGCATGCCCAGGGTGTGGTGCGGCCGCTGATCGAGGACTGGCCGTGGTACGTGCTGATGCAGATTTCATCAGGCCGTTCGTCGGAAGATTCGAGAGCGTTGATCGAGGATGTGCTGTCGGCTGGCCTCGAACAGGAATTCGTCGGCGACGCCGTCATTGCCGCGAGTCTCGCGCAGGGCGATGCCTTCTGGAATTTCCGTGAGTTGCTGCCCGAGGCGCAGAAACCGGAGGGCGCCTCGATCAAGCACGACATTTCGGTGCCTATTGCCTCGATCCCGCGTTTCATCGAAGAAGCCGCCGGCGCGGTGGCGTCGGTGAGCGCCGGCGCGCGCGTGGTCTGCTTCGGCCATATGGGCGACGGCAATCTCCACTACAACATTTCCCGGCCCGTCGACGGCGACGATGAGGCGTTCCTCGCTCTCTATCACCCCATGAACAAGGCGGTGCACGATGTGGTGCGCAGCCTGCACGGTTCGATCTCGGCCGAGCATGGCATCGGCCAGTTGAAGCGCGACGAGCTGATCGCCACCGCGCCGCCGATGGCGATCGATCTGATGCGAAGGGTGAAGGCCGCTTTCGATCCGGCCGGCATCATGAATCCGGGTAAGGTTATCTGATCCTTTCGACATCTTGTGGCTGGTGGGATTCCGATAACCATCCCTGAGATCAGCAAAATTTAACCGACTTTCTTAAGCGGGGCGGTAAGGAGCCCGCGCTACTGTCTCCATACAAACGAGGCTGGAAAAACCGGCCCGGAGAGAACCGGACACCGGCTCTCAGGAGACAGACAGGAAGGCCACTCTATGAACACCGGACTGAAGCCAGTCTGGGCGGGACGCAACATGCGTCTCGACCCATTCCGCCTGCCGCAAGTGGTGAGCTACGCGACTCGCGACGACTACGGCGATGTAACCTTCACCATCGACCAGCGCGGCGCCGTGATCCGCCGCTTGCTCGAGATGAGCGGCCTGCCCGCGATCATCGTTCTGCCCTCCAATGCGTTCCGCGGCGTTGCCGCCCGCGCCATGGAGGATCCGGACGGCAATGTCACGGTGACCCTGGAACTCCTGCACAACGACCCGATGCTGTCGGTGCCGCTGCTGGTGGCCGACGATCTCGACGATGTCGCCGCCGACTGGCGCGCCTGGGCCGACGCTTACCGCCTGCCGATGCTGCTCATCGAATCGGACGGCGTTGCCCGCACCCTGGAAGAATCACTCGGCGCCGCCATCAAGACGCTGCCGCCGCAGGATCGGCGCAAGGGGCGGATTTCGAACACGCGCCGCCCGCGTTTCCTCGCTCGCCGCAGAGCTGGCGACCTCGGTCTCAGGCTGGTCATCGACGGCCAGGAGATTATTTCGCGGGAGTAGGAAGGTTCTTCCTTCTCCCCCTGTGGGAGAAGGTGGCCGAGCGAAGCTCGGTCGGATGAGGGGTGTTCCAGCTTGGCAATGCCGGCGTTCCGTCACGCACCCCTCAACCGTCTTGGCGCTGCGCGCCAATCCACCTTCTCCCACAAGGGGAGAAGGAAGAAGCGCCGCTAAACCAGCGGCTTCAGAGCCACCCACACAGCGCCGCCGATCAGGCCGAGGAAGATCAGCCAGCCGACCTGGTTGTTCGACCTGAACAGGCGCAGGCATTGGTCCGGATTGTCGATGTCCAACACGGCGATCTGCCGCGCCATATGAGCGCCGGCGGCGATCAGCCCGGCCAGCGCCACCACCGGCGCCTGCGCCGACGCGAAGGCGATGGCGAAGCAGATCAGCGCGCCGCCATAAAGTCCGGCCAGCCAGGCCTTGGTGTTGTCGCCGAACAGGCGTGCCGTCGAGCGCACGCCGACAATGGCGTCATCTTCCTTGTCCTGGTGCGCGTAGATCGTGTCGTAGCCGATCACCCACAGGATCGAGCCGATATAGAGCATGACAGCAGGCCCATCGAGATCGCCGAACTCGACCGCCCATCCCATCAGCGCGCCCCAGGAAAACGCAAGGCCGAGCACCAGTTGCGGCCAGTTGGTTATCCGCTTCATGAACGGATATATGGCGATGACCGCCAGTGAGCAGATGCCGAGCAGGACGGCAAAGCTGTTGAACTGGATGAGCACGACGAGGCCGACCAGGGCCTGCAGGACGAGAAACAGCCATGCCCGCCGGCGCGTCGCCTTGCCTGACGGCAGCGGTCGCGAGCGCGTGCGCTCCACCTGGTTGTCGATGTCCTCGTCGACGAGGTCGTTGTAGGTGCAGCCGGCGCCGCGCATGGCGATGGCCCCGACCAGGAAAAGCACGAGATACAAAGGCGCCGGCAGCAGTGAGAGCAGCGGGTCGCCGGGACGCGGATAGGCGCTTGCCGCCAAGGCCGCCGACCACCAGCACGGCCACAGCAGCAGTTGCCAGCCTATCGGCCTGTCCCACCGCGCAAGCTGCGCATAGGGCCATATCGAGCGCGGCAGCACGCGGTAGACCCAATGGCCGTTCGGCGCATCGGCGACACGGCCCTGGGCCGCTTTCGACTGGATGGTTTCCATGCCCATGGAGTGGCAGCAGCGGCGGAAACCGTCAAGCGGCAAGCGGAGACGCGGCGCCCGTCAGCCTTTCACGAGGCAAAGATGTCGCGGGTGGCGAACCAGTCCTTGGCCACCTCGACGAAGGCCAGCGCTGCATTCGACACACGCTGATGCGTGTCATAGGTAAGCAGGATCCGCTGCATGGGCAGCGGATCCGACAGCGGCTTGCAGATGAGCGGCAGCCCGTCATAGCTGCGGTCGCCATGCGGGCGGGTGTAGCTGACCGCAACGCCGAAGCCGTTGGCGACCATGCTCCGTTGCAGTTCGAACGAGCTTGTCGTCATGTCGGCCACAGGCGAAAGGCCGCGGCTGCGGAACAGGTCGAGCATATGCTGCCAGCTGTGCGGCTGGTCGGTGGTGATCAGCGGATAGGCGGCCAGATCGGCAAGGCTGACCGACGGGCGATCCGCCAGGGCATGGCCTGCCGGCAACAGCGCGTGCGGGCGAAGTTCACGCAGCAGGATGCGGGCGAAATGCGTCGGCAGGCTGAGATCATAAGTCAGGCCGAGATCGATGGCCGCGTCACCCAGCCGTCGACCCAGCGTCTCGAACGTCTCGTCGCGAACGACGATCTTGACGGCCGGATAGCGTTCGGAGCAGGCGCGGATCAAAGCCGGCGCGAAGAAAGGCGCCAGATCCTCGAAGCATCCCAACACCAACTCGCCGCTGACAGCCGATTTGCTTGAACCCAGGCCGATGAGTTCCTCCGTTTCGGTGAGAACCTGCCTTGCCTTGGCCACGACGGCGCGGCCGAACGATGTCGGCGACACGCCGCTTCCCCGCTGGCGGACGAACAGTTTCTGGCCGAAATTCTTTTCGACCGCGTCGATGGCCACCGAGATCGACGGCTGAGAGACGTTCAGCATCTTTGCCGCGCCGGTGACGCTGCCGTGACGCGCCACGGCAACCAGATAGCGTAGCTGCGTGAGAGTCACACTCATAGAGGCACTCTATATGTCAGATCGAAAGTTATTATTTTACCGAATGAATAGATATTGCGATAGTGGCTTTATTCCAAGAGGAGAACGCCATGGCTTCCCGGACTGCCACCCTCGACGCCACCAGGATCGGCGCGTCCACGATTGCCGACTATCAGCGTGACGGCGCTGTTTGCATTCGCGGCGCCTTCAAGGGCTGGGTCGACACGATTGCCGCAGGCATCGAACGCAACATGCAGAACCGCAGCGCCACCGCATCCGACATAGCCAACGGTCGCGGTAGTTTCTTCGATGACTACTGCAACTGGGAGCGCATCCCCGAATTCGTCAGCCTGGTACGGGACTCACCCGCCGCCGAACTTGCGGCGGCGGTGATGCAATCGCGCACCGCGCAGTTCTTCCATGATCATGTGCTGGTGAAGGAACCCGGCACGCAGAAGCCGACGCCCTGGCATCAGGACATCCCCTACTATTTCGTCGATGGCCAACAGACGGTGAGCTTCTGGATACCCATCGACCCGGTGAAGGAGGCGACGCTGCGGCTGATCGCCGGCTCGCACAAATGGGACAAGATGATCCTGCCGGTGCGCTGGCTCGACGATAGCAATTTCTATGCCGGCGAGGGCGACTATCTGCCGGTGCCGGATCCCGACAAGGACCCTTCGATGAAGGTGCTCGAATGGGAAATGGAGCCGGGCGACGCCATCCTGTTCGACTTCAGGACCGCGCATGGCGCGCGTGGCAATATGACCGCGGCGCGGCGCCGGGCGCTGTCGCTGCGCTGGGTCGGTGACGATGCGCGCTATGTCGAGCGGCCGGGCCGTACCTCGCCGCCCTATTACGGCCATGGCATGCAGCCGGGCGAGAGGCTGCGCGAGGACTGGTTTCCGGTGGTTTTCTCCGCCTAGCGAATCGCCAGAAAATTGGCGGCGGGGATAACGTTCCCGTGCGCAATTGCGATCTAAACACCCTGATGCCTTGACCCGTCGCCCGGAGAGCAATAGCGGGTCTCCAAGAGACTGTTTCGAAATTCGCTCTGGCGAGTCATATGGTGGTGGTTTCGAGAACCGTAGCGGAGCGGACATTTGGTCCGTGAGCTCAGTTCTACTGCACGCAGTAGAACGGGAAGCGCAGAAAACGCCATCAGATGGCCGCCAGAGCAGAATTTCGGCATCAAGAGGTGGCCATGAACGTTCTTCTTCTGGGCTCCGGCGGCCGCGAACATGCGCTCGCCTGGAAGATCGCCGCGTCGCCGCTGCTGACGAAGCTTTATGCCGCCCCCGGCAATCCGGGCATTGGCGGCGAGGCCGAACTGGTCAAGCTCGACATCGCCGATCACGCCGCGGTCACCGCATTCTGCCGGGAGAAAAAAATCGACCTCGTCGTGGTCGGTCCGGAAGGCCCGCTGGTCGCCGGCATTGCCGACGATCTGCGCGCCGAAAATATCCGCGTCTTCGGTCCCTCCAAGGCAGCGGCACGGCTGGAAGGCTCGAAAGGTTTCACCAAGGACCTCTGCGCCCGCTACAACATCCCCACCGCCGCCTATGGCCGTTTCAGTGACCTGGCCTCGGCCAAAGCCTATGTCGAAAAGACCGGGGCGCCGATCGTCATCAAGGCCGACGGGCTCGCTGCCGGCAAGGGCGTCACCGTCGCCATGACGCTCAGTGAAGCACAGGCAGCACTCGATGCCTGCTTCGATGGTTCCTTCGGCGCCGCCGGCGCGGAAGTTGTGGTCGAGGAATTCATGACCGGCGAGGAGGCGAGCTTCTTCTGCCTCTGCGACGGTACCACCGCACTGCCCTTCGGCACCGCGCAGGATCACAAGCGCGTCGGCGACGGCGACACCGGTCCGAACACTGGCGGCATGGGGGCCTATTCGCCGGCACCGGTGATGACGCCGGAACTGGTCGAGCGCACCATGCGTGAGATCATCGAGCCGACCATGCGCGGCATGGCCGAACTGGGCGCGCCTTTTTCCGGCGTGCTGTTTGCCGGGCTGATGATCACCGACAAAGGGCCAAGACTGATCGAATACAACACCCGCTTCGGCGATCCGGAATGCCAGGTGCTGATGATGCGGCTGAAGGACGATCTGCTGGTTCTGCTCAATGCGGCAGTTGATGGCCAACTTGCCCACACCTCGGTGCGCTGGCGCGACGAGGCGGCACTGACCGTCGTGATGGCGGCGAGAGGCTATCCCGGCACGCCGGAAAAGGGCTCGGTCATCCGCGGCGTCGAAGACGCGGCAAGCGACGGCGTCCAGGTGTTCCATGCCGGCACCGCCATCAATGGCGGCGCGCTGGTTGCCAATGGCGGCCGCGTCCTCAACGTGACGGCATCAGGCGCCACGGTCGGCGAGGCGCAGAAACGAGCCTATGCCGCGCTCGACCGCATCGACTGGCCGGACGGTTTCTGCCGCCGCGATATCGGCTGGCAGGCGGTGGCGCGCGAACAGGGAAACTGAAGTCCGCGTTGGCTTACCGCTGGCCGCGATCGAGTTCGGTGGAAGCGGTGCTGAGCGGATCGGCAGCGGCAAAGGCAGCGTCGAGTTGTGCGGGCGAACGCCGCTCGGTCCGCTTCCAGGCGACATATTGTACAATGCCGAAACTCAGTCTCCGGGGCACCGTCTTCACGACCGGCATGCGGAAGCCGTCGCGGAAACGGGACCAGCGTGTCCCCAACGCTGCGACCATGTCCTCGAAAGTCGGCGGCGCGGCCACAGACGCATAGGTGATGGTGACATTGCCGGCGAGGCCGGCCTCGCGTGAAACCGGTAGCGGTATGGAGGCGAGATAGTCCGGCGGCACGTCGATAAGCCCGCCGAACGGCCATTGCGCGCGCAGCGTTGCGGCGTCTGTCGGCGCGACATTGACGTCTATGTCGTTAGGCGTGCCGGCAACCCTGTAAGGGCAGCGGAAACGGCCGCAATTAGCTTGCGCCGAAAACTGCCACAGTGCGTAGCCTTGCCAGTTGCCCATCGGAAAATGCACGTCGATGTCGTTGGTGTAGCGGGCATACCAGAGCGGTAGCCGCGACAGGAGCCGGTATCGGTAGCTGTTGTCGGCAATGTACTGGGCGGTCTTGCCGTTGGTGTACAGCACCGGGAAACGGCCGATGCGCCGATGCACCTGGCGCACGAACTCCTCGGCGTCGTCGAGCGACATCCATTGCGAGGGATCATTGCCCTCAATGTCGAGAGCCATGAGATCGTCCGGCGCAGGCTCGGCGAAATCGAGGAAATTGTTGGCCTGCTCGACCGGATTGCCGGGGCGGGCAAGGTGATAGGCGCCCCATTTCAGGCCGAGTGCCTTGGCCACCACCCGGCGCGTCTGGAACAGTTCGCGCGTCACCGCATGGCGTTTCCACAGCGCCTTGCAAAGCTTCACCTCAATGTCGTTGCCCAGGCAGAAATAGGGCGGCGGCATGCCGTCGGAGGCCTTGTTGATGAAGCCGACGACCCGCTTGTCGGTGGCGAGTTGGGCCCAATCGATGGAATTGTATTCGTAGGCATCGACCACCAAACCGCGGTCGGCGTTCTTCCAGGGCTCGGAAAAATCCGAAGCCTTTGCCGCCGTGGACAGCGCCATCGTCGCCGCCAAGGCGAGAAGCGCCAGCGCATGTCGGCCAAAAGTGTGCAGCGGTTTTGGGGCAACGACATGCGGAGGAAACAATGGCTTGAAGGGCGTCGGCACGACACTCTTCAAGCGGCGAAGGAGACGCGCCGTCCTTTTCAAAACAGGGAATCCCCGTTGATCAAAGACAAATCCTGAACGGCTATGGTTAAGGAAGTACTTTCGGGGCTGACTTCAGAAAAGCTGGCGACGCATCAGCTGCTAGAATTCAAACGGGTCCGGAGCCGGCTCTTGCCGCAGCGTGCCCTCGGCGGCGCGTTTGCGGTGGTGGGCGAGTGAGCATTGCGGCGAGCATAATATGCCGCGATCCGACCAGTAGGCGGCCCCGTGGTCCAGTCTGCCGCCATGGTAGCAGAACCCCTCCGCTCGATAGGGCAGGCCGCATTCGATGCAGCGATAGGCGTCGGGTCTGGCAAGCATGGGCGGTTCCGGTTGGCTGGTTCTGATCCGTCGCCGGTCGACTTGATCCGGCATGGATTGAACTTAATACGCGCCGCCGCGATTGCAAAATCCGCGTGACAAAATTTGACGTTTACGTAAAAAGAAGATGGGAGACCGCTGATACGGCGGGTGGTTTTGCAGCGGCACCGGCTCTAGGGTTGGGCGGGCCGATGCATCAGGAGGAGTGAGCGGCATGTATAGGGCACCGGTCGAGGATATCGCCTTCACGCTCAAGCATGTCGCCGGCATGAAATCGGCGCTCGATGCCGGCAGGTTCGGCGATCTCGGCGATGACCTGGTCGATGCCGTTCTTGGCGAGGCCGGCCGCTTCGCCACTGAAGAGGTCGCACCGCTCTACACGATCGGCGATCGGCAAGGTGCCGTGCTGAAGGACGCTGCCGTCACCACACCACCCGGCTGGAAGGAACTCTATCGCCGCTGGATCGATGGCGGCTGGAACGCGCTCTCCGGGCCTGAGGAATATGGCGGCCAGGCGCTGCCGACCATGCTTGGCGTTGCCGCGCTCGAAATGTGGAACTCCGCCGCCATGGCCTTCGGCATCGGCCCGACGCTGACCATGGGTGCTGTCGAAGCGCTCGACAAACACGCCTCCACAGACCTCAAGGCAAAGTATCTCGAAAAGCTCGTCTCCGGCGAGTGGATGGGCACGATGAACCTGACCGAGCCGCAAGCCGGTTCGGACCTCGCCGCCTTGCGCGCCCGCGCGGAGCCGGTGGGTGACGGCAGCTACCGCATCTTCGGCCAGAAAATCTTCATCACCTATGGCGAGCACGACTTCACCGACAACATCATCCATCTGGTGCTGGCGCGGCTGCCCGATGCGCCGGCCGGCACGCGCGGCGTATCGCTGTTCCTGGTGCCGAAATTCCTGGTCGGCGACGATGGCGCGCTCGGCGCGCGCAACGATGTCTTCTGTTCCGGACTTGAACACAAGCTCGGCATCCATGCCTCGCCGACCTGCACCATGATCTATGGCGATGGTTTCCAGGGCGCCAAGCCCGGCGCCGTCGGCTGGCTGATCGGCGAGGAGAACAAGGGCCTCGCCTGCATGTTCACGATGATGAACAATGCGCGGCTTTGTGTCGGCATGCAGGGGGTAGCGGTCGCGGAAGCCGCAACGCAGAAGGCGATCGCCTATGCCAATGAACGCCGGCAGGGCAAGGCCGCGAGCTACACTGGCACGGGTATGGCGCCTATCGTCCATCACCCCGATGTCCAGCGTAACCTGCTGACCATGAAGGCGCTGACCCAGACCGCGCGCGCCATCAGCTATTCCTGTGCCCACGCCATCGACATGGCCCGTGTCTCCGCCGGTGACGAGGCGGCCCACTGGCGCGACCGCGCCAATCTGCTGACGCCGCTGGCAAAGGCGTTCTCGACCGATATCGGCGTCGAGGTTGCCTCACTCGGCCTCCAGGTTCATGGCGGCATGGGCTTCATCGAGGAGACGGGAGCGGCCGCCTTCTATCGTGATGCGCGCATCGCCCCGATCTACGAGGGCACCAACGGCATTCAGGCGATCGATCTGGTGATGCGCAAGCTGCCGCTCGGCGGCGGCGACCATGTGCATGGTTATATCGCCGAACTGGCTGATATGGCCGCAGCGGTGCGGACCTCGAACCTGCAGGGTTTCGGCCGCACCGCCGACGCTCTCGACGCGGCACTTGGCGATCTCAGCGAAGCGACCCGCTTCCTGCAGAAACTGGCGGCCGAAGGCCGGGCGGACGAGGCGCTGGCGGGCGCGACGCCCTATCTCAGGCTGATCTCGCTTGCCGCCGGCGGCGCCTATCTGGCGCGCGGCGCTCTTGCCGATCAAGGCCGTATTCCCCTTTGCCGCTTCTTCGCCGAAAACCTGCTCGGCGAGGTCAGCGCTTTGCGGGCGCGCGTCATCGATGGCGCCGAAAGCCTCGCCGCTGCCGGAAAAACGCTGATTTCCGCCTGACGTTCACA
>NZ_RZRP01001410.1:0-834 GCF_003997795.1 Mesorhizobium sp. M7A.F.Ca.US.005.03.2.1
ATGAGACACCGCGCAGGATGAAGGGCGCGACGCTGGCCGGCAGGTCCATGCCGCCGGCCAGGCCGCAGGCGGCGACCGCGCCGCCATAGGAGGTCATCGAGAGCACATTGGCCAGCGTGTGGCTGCCGACAGCGTCGATGCCGCCCGCCCAGCGCTCCTTGGCCAGCGGCTTGGCCGGCTGGGCAAGCTCCTCGCGCGAGATCACCTCGGCGGCGCCAAGGTCCATCAGAAAGGGGCTTTCGGCATTGCGGCCGGTGGAAGCAATGACATGGTAGCCGAGGCTGGACAGGATGGAGACCGCGACCGAGCCGACGCCGCCGGCTGCCCCCGTCACCACCACCGGGCCGCGATCGGGCAGGATGCCGTGCCGCTCCAGGGCCATGACACAGAGCATGGCGGTATATCCTGCGGTGCCGACGGCCATCGCGTCATGCGGGCTGATGCCTTGCGGCAGCGGCACCAGCCAGTCGCCCCTGACGCGGGCACGGCCTGCATAGGCACCGAAATGGGTTTCGCCGACGCCCCAGCCATTCAGCACGACCTTGTCTCCGGCGCGCCAGTCGGGATGCGAGGACGAAATGACGGTGCCGGCGAAATCGATGCCCGGCACCAACGGCCAGCGGCGGATCACCGGCGCCTTGCCTGTGATCGCCAAGCCATCCTTGTAGTTCACCGTCGTTGCCTCGACCGCGACGGTGACATCGCCTTCCATCAGGTCGGCCTCGGTGAGATCGGTCACGGCGACCGACTGCTTTTTCTCGGCGTCACGCGAAACGAGGATGGCTTTGAAGGTTTCGGACATGTCTTTCTCCGCGATCTTGACGACATGAACTG
>NZ_RZRP01001411.1:0-833 GCF_003997795.1 Mesorhizobium sp. M7A.F.Ca.US.005.03.2.1
CGCCGATGCTCAACGAGTTCGGCAAGCTGATCGGCGACTTCACCATCGCCAAGGCGGCAGAAGACCGCTTCATGATCTGGGGCTCTTCGGCGGCGCAGAAATACCACATGCGCTGGTTCGAGAAGCACCTGCCGAAGGACGGAACGGTGCGCATCCACCGCTTCGACCAGACGCTGGTCGGCCTGTCGATCGCCGGGCCGAAATCACGGGACCTGCTGCAGAAACTGGTCGATGTCGACGTCTCGACAAAAGCCTTCCGTTTCATGGATTTCCGCGAGATGGCTGTTGGCGGGGCGCCCTGCATGGTCAACCGCATCACCTACACCGGCGACCTCGGCTATGAAATCTGGATGGCGCCGGCCTACGAACGCCTGGTTTACAAAGCAATCAAGGACGCCGGCGAGGAATTCGGCCTTGTCGATTTCGGCATGCGCGCTCTGCTCTCCATGCGCCTCGAAAAGAACTTTCCGACCTGGTTCCGCGAGTTGCGGCCGATCTATGGACCGTTCGAAGGCGCGATGGACCGCTTCATCAAGCTCGAGAAGAATGACTTCATCGGCCGCGAGGCCGCCGCCAAGGAACAGGCCGAGGGGCCAAAGCTGCGCCGCGTCTCCTTCATCGTCGATGCCGCCGACGCCGATGTCATGGGCGACGAGCCGATCTGGGCCAAGGTCAGCAAGGACTACGGCACGGTGGAAAAGCCGCATGGCTATGGCGCGCCGCGCTTCGACAAGGGCGGCAAGGAAATACGTGGCTCCAAGGCTGCCGAAGGCGCATCCGCCGTGCGCGGCATCGTCGACGGCGACTGGCGCGTGGTCGGCTGGGTCACATCG
>NZ_RZRP01001412.1:0-831 GCF_003997795.1 Mesorhizobium sp. M7A.F.Ca.US.005.03.2.1
GCCGCTGACCGCCACGTTCTTCGCCGTCGAACTGACCGGCAACACACATATGCTGGTGCCGCTGATTGCCGCCTGCGCCGCGGCGCATGCCGTGACCGTGCTTCTGATGAAGCGTTCGATCCTGACCGAAAAGATCGCCAGAAGGGGACACCATCTGGTTCGCGAATACCGTGTCGACCCTTTCGCCCTGACCCGGGTGCGCGAGGTGATGACGTCGCAGGTCGAAAGCGTGCCGGCGACGATGACGCTGCATGGCGCAGCAGCCTTCCTGACGGCGCCGGAAACACGGCATCCGAGTTTCCCGGTGGTCGACGAGAACGGTCAGGTGCTGGGCCTCATCGATCCGCCGGCGATCTTGCGCTGGAGACGCGCCGGCACGCACCGCACCACCACGCTTGGCGCGTTGCTGGCCGGCAGCAAGGTGACGCTGGCCTATCCGGACGAATATCTCGAAGGTCTCTCCGACAAGCTGCTGATGGCCAACGTCTCCCATCTGCCCGTCGTCACTCGCGAAGGCTCGTTGCTGGTCGGCTATGTCGGCTGGAAGGATCTGATGCGCGTGCGGTCCAGGAAACAGGCCGAGGAGCGCGAGCGTTCGACCTTGCTTGGCTTTGGCACCAGACGCAGGAAAAAGGACGACGCGGTCGAAAGCCTTTAGATACTCTCTCCTCGCTTCGCCCACTCCAGCACATGGAGCCTCAACGCCGAGGACAGGTTGGTGTCGCGGGGCCGCGTCTCGTCGACTTCGGCGACAAGAGCAGCGAGCGTCAGCTCCCTGGTCGCCGCGATCGCGACGAGGTCGTCATAAAAGGGCTTTTCAAGCGAGTAGCT
>NZ_RZRP01001413.1:0-831 GCF_003997795.1 Mesorhizobium sp. M7A.F.Ca.US.005.03.2.1
GTCGAGACCGCAATCCGCGATCCGTTCGACCATTGGCTGGCCGACAATCCGCAGGAAGCCTCGAAGCTGCTCGAATGGGTGATCGCACGCGCCGACGAGCGGGTGCGCCGGCGCCAGGAAAAAGAGGTGTCGCGCAAGAGCGCGGTGCGCAAGCTGCGGCTGCCGGGCAAGCTCGCCGACTGCACGCAGAATGCCGCGGCCGGTGCAGAACTGTTCATCGTCGAAGGCGACTCGGCCGGCGGCTCGGCCAAGCAGGCGCGCGACCGCGCCAGCCAGGCCGTGCTGCCATTGCGCGGCAAAATCCTCAACGTCGCCAGCGCCGGCAACGATAAGCTGGCGGCCAACCAACAGATTTCAGACCTGATCCAGGCGCTCGGCTGCGGTACGCGTTCGAAGTACCGCGATGAGGATCTGCGCTACGACCGCGTGATCATCATGACCGACGCCGATGTCGACGGCGCCCATATCGCCTCGCTGCTGATCACCTTCTTCTACCAGGAGATGCCGGCGCTGGTGCGTGGCGGCCATCTCTATCTCGCCGTGCCGCCGCTTTACTCGATCAGGCAAGGCGGCAAGGTCGCCTATGCCCGAGACGACGCCCACAAGGACGAGCTCCTGCGCACCGAATTCACCGGGCGCGGCAAGGTGGAACTGGGCCGCTTCAAGGGTCTGGGCGAGATGATGGCCGCCCAGCTCAAGGAAACCACCATGGATCCGAGGAAGCGGACGCTGCTCAGGATCGATGTAATCGACGCCGAGACGGCGACCAAGGATGCCGTCGATGCGTTGATGGGCACGAAGCCGGAGGCCCGCTTCCGGTTCATCCAGGAA
>NZ_RZRP01001414.1:0-830 GCF_003997795.1 Mesorhizobium sp. M7A.F.Ca.US.005.03.2.1
CGACATCGGCAGTGCTCGCCGCAACCGGTTGGACAACAGCCGGCTTGCTGCCGTCAGCGACGAAAACGAAATCGAATGAAACCGATGCCGTGGGAACAATATTGGTCACGTTGGCCGCCTGCTGGAGTTTATCCACGTTCGGCAGCAATCCGAAGTCTTCCACATGCACGGCGACAGGAGCCTCCGAAGCGACCGACACCATGGTGTCGCTGATCATGGTGACCACGATGTTGGCTTGAAGATCCTTGTCGACCCCGTGCAGGCTGAGACGGAACGGAAGAACCGCCTTCACACGTCGCTTGGTCGCCAGGTCGGCAAATGCGGCGGGATCTACCTTCGCGGTCAGTTCGGCGGAGGGAAACTTGAATGTCTCGAAGAAAAGGAACCGCATGCGGACGTTGCGAAGGTCAACCCCTGTATCGACCGAATTGAGGTCGAAGGTGACTTTCGCATCACCCGCCGAGGTGAGGCTACCGGAAATATTCCTGATCTTGTTGGTTTCGACGATCGTGTTCTTCTTGACCGATTGGTAGGTCAGGACCGAAGCGGTCGAGTCCAGCGTCCAGTTCGTCTCTGCCTTCGCAGTTCCCAGTCCGGGCCAAATCAACACCAACAACGCAACGACCAAGCCAAGCGCGTTTATAACGAGCCAGCCTCTTGCCCGTGTTTTCCACCAGACTCCCACGACTTCGAACATGGAACCCCTGCCTAGAGCAGTTCACGATTTCTCAGCGAGGAGCATAGAACACTTGCTGTCGCTTGGCGAGCATCTCGCGTGGTGCGGTGCACCACTCCCGAGCGATGCAAATCTCGGGTTCATCGTCTTGGTT
>NZ_RZRP01001415.1:0-828 GCF_003997795.1 Mesorhizobium sp. M7A.F.Ca.US.005.03.2.1
CATGCACTTCGAGCGGCGCACCGGCCTGCGATTCGATGACCAGGTCGAAGGGTTTGGCCTTTTCGCGCAATCCCGCGACGGCATGTTCGAGTGCCGCCGCCGAACGCGGCATCAGCCAGCGGCCGAAAGCAAGAAAAGCGGCCCTATCCTCGGGAGCGCCGCTTTCGACGGGCAATGTGCCGATGAGCTCGGGCTTCTTGTTTTCCGCAGCCCAGACGACGACGCGCTGGTCGCGCAGATTGAGCAGCGCCTCGGAACGGCGGAGCGCCGCGTTGATGTCGGCGAGGCGGCTCCTGAGTTCGACATTCTCCGCCGAGGTGCGGGCTCTTTCGCGGATGAGAACGATGGCCGATATCAGTGCGGCACCCGTCACGCCGACGAACACTGCAAGCTGCATGACATCAATGGCACTCACCGACAGTCCGGCGACGCTGGCAACAGCGGTCTCGGCATGCGCGGCGGCGCCGGCCAAGGGCCCCGCGAGCGCGGAGGTGGCAAGGAATGTCGACGCGCGGGCGCGCCAGGACAGGCTCCCCCCTTCCAGGGCGGAGCCAGCAATCCCCGAATCGTCATGGCCGCCGGAAACGGCCCGTCCCGCTATGTGCGGGTGTTGCCCCGGCATGTCTTGGTCCTCTCCGCCGCCTGAATGCAAGACCGCCCTGATGCGTGCCTCTCTTGACCCTCTCGGGCTGGAAGCATCGCCGAATCACCTGACAATAACCCCTCGCCGAATCGGCGTGAAGGCTGATGGCGCGCAAAAATAAGGCCGGGCGAAAAGTCAATCGCCCGGCCTCAATATCTGGTAGTAATTTTAGCTTTGGTTAATAG
>NZ_RZRP01001416.1:0-828 GCF_003997795.1 Mesorhizobium sp. M7A.F.Ca.US.005.03.2.1
GCTGTTCAAGAGTGCAACGGTCAGCGCCGAATTGCCGAACAGCGTCGCGTACCATTGCAAGGTAAAACCTTGCAGCGGAAACGCTGCCTGGATCGAGTTGTTGAAGGAAAACAGCGGGATCAGCAGCACCGGCAGATAGAGAAAGACCAAATAGGCGGCGACATACATGCCGAGCCAGCGGCCACCTCCCTGCGTGCGTGCAGTGCTCATGTGCGGCTGCCAAATCTGCGGTCGGCGAAGCGGGCGACCAGCACCACGCACAGGATGACCAGCATGACGGCGACGGAGAGTGCTGCGCCAAACGGCCAGTCATTGGCCTTGCCGAATTGCGCCTGGATCAGCGTGCCGATCATGGTGCTGGCCGGGCCGCCGACGAGCGCCGGCGTGACATAGTCGCCGACCGTCGGCACGAAGATGACGAGGGCTGCCGCCAGCACGCCCGGCATCGAATTGGGCAGCACGATCCGGCGGAAAGAGGTGAATGGCCGCGCGCCGAGATCGGAAGCGGCCTCGATCAGCGATTTCGGGATGGTGTCCAGCGCCACGTAGATCGGCAGGATGGCGAAAGGCGCATAGGCGTGCGCCAGCGTGACGACGACGGCGGCCGGCGTGTTGAGAAAGGCCAATGTCGGCTCGGACCAGATGCCGCTTTCGATCAGCGCCGAGTTCAAAACGCCATTGTAGGCGAGCACGATCTTCCAGGCGAAGACGCGCAGGAGATAGCTGGTCCAGAACGGCAGCGTCACCAGGAACAGCAGCAGGCCGCGCCGCCGGCCGGCGTGGAAGGCAAGGTAGTAGGCGACGGGATAGGCAGTGACGACCGTCGCC
>NZ_RZRP01001417.1:0-826 GCF_003997795.1 Mesorhizobium sp. M7A.F.Ca.US.005.03.2.1
GAGCCTACACAGCGCCAGCACCTCCGTCCGCACAAAAATCAGGCATATTGCCTATCCCTCAGGCAACTTTCTGCCCGCGAGGCCTTCGTGCCAACGTTATGGCTGCAGATCTCGGCAACTCCCCCTTGTTTGCTTAGGATCGAAATCGGACAATGCTTGATCGCATGCGGATCGGCAATCCATGAGCAACGAACTTCTTTCCCCGGCCGAAATGAGCGAGGCCGATCGGCTGACGATTGCCGCCGGCCCAGCCGACGGCATCGGCCTGATGCGGCGCGCTGGTGGAGCGGTCGCGGCCGAGGTTCTCAAGCGCTACCCCTCGGCAAAGCACATCCATGTGCTGTGCGGGCCCGGCAACAATGGCGGCGATGGCTATGTCGTTGCCCGCATCTTGGCCGGCAGCGGCGTCGGCACATCGGTCTGGGCATCCGGCGCGCCGAGGCCGAAAAGCGATGCGGCGCTCGCCGCCGCGGAATGCCCGATCAAGCCCCGGCCGCTGTCTGACTTTGACGCCAAGCCTGGCTCGATCGTGATCGACGCGCTCTATGGGGCGGGGCTGTCGAAGCCGCTGTCCGGCGACGCCGCGAAAGCCATCGATACAGTGACAGCCCTGAGCCTGCCCGTGGTCGCGGTCGACCTGCCGTCCGGCGTCTCTGGAAGGAGCGGTGACATATTGGGCAGGGCGTTTCGTGCCGAGGTCACCATCACCTTCGCGCGGAAAAAGCCTGGCCACCTGCTGCTGCCGGGGCGCGGGCAATGCGGTGAGATCGTGCTCGCCGATATCGGCATCGGCGACGGCATCATCGCCCAACTCGCCGTTTCGACC
>NZ_RZRP01001418.1:0-824 GCF_003997795.1 Mesorhizobium sp. M7A.F.Ca.US.005.03.2.1
GACCAGACGCCACGCGGCCATTTCTCGGCCCTGGCACGCGACGTCGCCTTCGGCACCGCCATGGTGGCGCTGAAGATCGTCCTGATGGCGCACAACGCCTGGATGATGGGCGATGCCATCGTGCGCACGCTCTATCGGTTGTTCGTCAGCCGCCAGAACCTTTTGGAATGGCGCACCGCCTCGCAGGCGCACAAGGCGGGCGACAACGATGTCGGTTCCTATTACGGCATGATGTATGGCGCCGTGATCATCGGCTTCGTCGGCCTTGCCATTCCGGTGCTGGCCGATTCGACCGGCGCCTTCGTTGCCTTCTTCTTCGCGCTGTTCTGGATTGGCTCGCCCGCCATCGCCAGCTGGATCAGCCGTTCGGCTGAAACCGAGGATCGCTTGCGCATATCGCAGGCCGATATCCATACGTTGCGCACGGTGGCGCGGCGCACATGGCATTATTTCGAAAGCTTCGTGACGGCAGAGCATCACCATCTGCCGCCCGACAATTTCCAGGAAAGCCCGGCGCCGGTGGTGGCGCCTCGTACTTCGCCGACCAATATCGGCGTCTACCTGCTGTCCGTCGTTTCCGCCCGCGACTTCGGATGGATCAGCCTGTCCGACGCCATCACCCGCATCGACGCCACCATGGCCACGATCGAGGGCATGCCGCGTGAGCGCGGTCACCTCTTCAACTGGTACGACACCACGACGCTGAAGCCGCTTTATCCGCTCTACATCTCGGCTGTCGACAGCGGCAATCTCGCCGGCCATCTGGTGGCGGTGGCGGCGGCCTGCGCCGAATGGGCCGAGGCGCCCTCCGTGCACCTCCAGGG
>NZ_RZRP01001419.1:0-824 GCF_003997795.1 Mesorhizobium sp. M7A.F.Ca.US.005.03.2.1
CCATTGACCCGTCGGCGAGTGACCCCGCCGGCGGGGGGTGGCATGGGTGCGTTTCGCCCGGATTGCCGCTGAAAATTTTCCTAATACCTCTTGAAGGTGCAAGTCGCGATTCTAAATTGATGGTCGCCGGTCGCCTGATGGGGCCGGCAAGACCAGGAGGCGGCAAGGCTCTTGGCGCCTCCTATGATCCATGTTGCTCAAAGGAGGATGTGGTTATGAACCTCGATTTTACCCCCCTGTACCGGTCCAGCATCGGCTTCGACCGCATGGTCGACATGCTTGAAAATGCGAGCCGTGTGGCCTCGTTCGACAACTGGCCGCCCTACGATATCGCCAAGGTTGATGATGATGACTATCGCATCACGATGGCGGTCGCCGGTTTCTCGCAGGACCAGCTGACCATCACTCACCAGCCCAACATGCTGGTCGTGAGCGGGTCGCAATCCGGCGATGAGAACGGCCAGTATCTCTACCGCGGCATCAACGGGCGCGCTTTCGAGCGTCGGTTCGAACTGGCCGATCATGTCAAAGTTGCTGGCGCCAGCCTTGAGAACGGGCTGCTGAGCATCGATCTCAAGCGCGAGGTTCCCGAGGAGATGAAACCGCGCAAGGTCGAGATCTCCAGCGGGGCTCCCATTCCGAAGATCGAAGCCCGCAAGGTCGAGACCGAGAAGCTGGCGGCCTGAGCAATTCACGATGAAGGCATCGCTTGAGCCGGGCGTCCGGCCCGGCTCACAGACCTACGAAAGGAGAAAGACAATGAGCGTACGTGATTTGATCCCATGGGGCCGGGGCAACGGAAACTCGGCGCCCAGTCTCTTCCC
>NZ_RZRP01000141.1:0-10004 GCF_003997795.1 Mesorhizobium sp. M7A.F.Ca.US.005.03.2.1
GCTGGCGGACTTTGGATCTGCCCAGTGTCAAGCGCAATGCGCGACGCTTTGCCGATGCGCTGGATGCAGGCCGGAATGGCGATCCGTCGTTCCGGCGCGCCGCCGACATGCAGAAGCTGATCGACGCAGCCTTTGAGAGTTCAGCGGCGAAGCTGCCGATTTCGGTCGCTTGAAGCTGGCCGGCTTGTGCCGGCCAGACGTGATCTTTGCTGATATCAGAATGCGCTCGGCACAATCCACGGATTGATGCTGATGCCGAGCCGCGGGCCCTTGCCTTCAGCGGTGTTTTCCGTGGCACCCTTCTTCTCGACCGAACCGGTCGAAGCGCAATCGAGCTTCAGATTGGTCTTGGTGTCAACGCAGGCCGCCACCGGCGCATGCTTGACCGGATGGGTGGTGTTGGCGGCGAAAGCCGAGCCCGAAAGTGCCAGCACGGCGGCGAGGGTGAGGAGTGTCTTTTTCATTGTCAGTCTCCGGTTTCCGGGTCGAATTCAATTCGTACCGACGGGTGAATTTTTCTCGTACATGTACGATAGACTGTACATATACGCCGTCGATTGGGAATTCAAGGGAAAACCGTACGCGTACGATAAATTTTTCGTTAACCAAGAAATCCCCCCAGGGTCTGGCTGGGGCGGAGAGAAAATATGGAAATGAAAGGGAACGGCGTTCAGCAGTTGACCGGTGTCTCGGTCAATGGCGGGACGTTTTGCGTGCTGAGCGTGGCGAGCGTGAAATCGCACATCCGCTTCACGAAGGCCTGCGGGTCGCCGAAGGGGTAGAATGGAAAGGTGATGAGCAGCGAGATCGTGCCGTGGCCGACCGCCCACAGCATGGTGGCGATGGCGCGCGGATCGCCCTGCAATTTTCCGGCGGCAACGCAGGCCTCGACCCGGCTGATCAGCGCCTTCATCGCCGGGTTGCTCTCTTCCATGTCGTCGTAGCTCCTGCCTTCCGGCAGCTTGGTCTTTTCGGTCATGAATACGGTGCGGTATTCGTTGGGATTGCCGAGCCCGAAGGCGGCATATTCCGTCATCACCGCCTGCAAGGCTGCGATCGGATCATCGGACGGATGCTCCTCGATGCGGCGAGCAAGCGTCTCGAATGCGTCCTCGGCCAGAGCGAACAGGATGTCCTGCTTGTCGGCGAAGTAGGAATAAACGGACATCGGGGCGTAGCCGACCCGCTTGGCCAGCTTGCGGATGGTCAGGCCCTCATAGCCCTCTTCCTGGACAAGCTTATGCGCGGCCTCGAGCAATTCGGAGCGCAGTTCTGCTTTTTGTTTCTCGCGGCGTGTCTGGACGCTCTGCGGCAAGATCTGGTGCCTTCGGTTGGGTTGGTGGCTGGCTAAATTATATACGCTGTACGGAAACGGACAAGGGCACGGGAAGTTCCCAAACGGTATGCTTCGGATCGTGCCGACGCTTGTCGTAATTTGGCAGCCCCGTGATCAGCACCGTTCCTCTCTCGAAATGGCCCATCACGCCTCCCTGTCGATCAGTTCTGCGGCAAGACACGAAAGCAGTTTCACCGCCTCGCCATAGGTTTTCGCCTTCTCGGGATTGGAGGCGTTGCCGTCCAGCGCCCGCTTGAAGACGCCCTGGCAGATGGCAGCCAGCCGGAAGAAGGAAAAGGCGAGGAAGAACGTCCAGTTGCCGATACCGGTGAGCCCGCGCCGCCGGCAGTAGGCGGCGACGTAGTCCTCTTCGGAAGGCAGGCCGAGTGCGGAACGATCGATACCGCCCAGGCCGCGAAAGCCGGAAGCGTGCGGCAGCCGCCATTGCATGCATTGATAGGCGATATCGGCGAAGGGGTGGCCTGATGTCGAAAGTTCCCAGTCGAGCACTGCCAGAACCGTTGGCCGGTCCGGCGCGAAGATCAGATTGTCCAGCCGGTAGTCGCCATGGACCAGTGAGATCCGGCCGTCATCTACGGGCATATGCGTTTCCAACCAGGCAATCAGCCGGTCCATGTCGGCGACGGTGCCGGTTTCCGAGGCACGGTACTGGCTCGTCCAGCGCGCCAGTTGGCGCTCGAAATAATTGCCCGGCCGGCCGAAATCGCCGAGCCCCACAGTCTCGACATCGACCTCGTGCAGGGCGGCGAGGGTGTCGTTCATGGCATCGTAGATGGCGGCGCGTTCATCATTGTCGCCAGCCTCCGGCAGGGCCGGATCCCAGAAAATGCGGCCGTCGAGGAAATCCATCACGTAGAACATGCGGCCGATGGGCGAGCCTTCCGCCGACAGGTGCAGCATGGCAGGCACAGGCACGGCGGTGCCGGCAAGCGCGCTCATCACCCTGAATTCGCGGTCGACCTGGTGCGCCGATTTCAGCAATTGCCCCGGCGGCTTGGCGCGCAGCACGTAACGGCCGCTTGCCGCCGTCAAAAGGTAGGTCGGGTTCGATTGGCCGGATTTGAACTTCTCGACTGCAGCAAGCCCGGAAAAGCCCGGTATGTTCGCCTCGAGGTAAGGCGCAAGCGCTGCCTGGTCGAGAACGGGATCACTCATGCCGTCTCGGGCTGGCGTTCGATCAAGGTCAGCGTCAGCCAGCGCGCGGTCAGTGCCGGCTTCTTCGAACCCTCGATCTCGATCGTCACGTCATGCGCGGTCTGCACCCAGCCCGACGGCCTGACCTTGACGTCGGCCAGCACGAAACGGGTGCGGATGCGCGCGCCGGTTTTCACCGGCGCCAGGAAGCGCAGCGAATCGAAGCCGTGGTTGACGCCCATCTTGCCGTTTTCCAGCGGCGGCATGGTCTCGAAGGTCATCGCCGACAACAGCGACAGCGACAGGAAGCCGTGCGCGATGGTGCCGCCGAACGGCGTTTCACGCATCGCCCGCTCCGGATCGCAGTGGATGAACTGATGGTCGTCCGTGGCGTCGGCGAACTGATCGATCATGCGTTGCGTGACCACCCGCCACGGCGACACGCCGACCTCCTTGCCGACACTGGCCAGAAGCACATCGAGACTGATCGGTTCCACGCTCATGTCCTCCAGTTCACCCCCGGCTTCTGTGGCCGGAAAATGTCATTCCTTGAACAAGGTCAGCCCATGCTGCACCGACTGTCCGCCGTCGATCGGCAGGATGGCGCCAGTGACATAGCTGCCTGCACGGCTGCACAAATAGAGCGTTGCGCCGGCAATGTCATCCGGTGCGCCGATACGGCCGATCGGAACATGGCTGCCGACGTGCCTGGCCTGCTCATCCGTACCGGTGGCGAATGCCGTCATCCGGCTCTGGAAGGGGCCGGGGGCAAAGGCGTTGACGGTGATGCGGCGGGCGGCGAACTCGATCGCCAGTGTGCGCGTCAGATGATGAACCGCAGCCTTCGAGGCGGTGTAGGAATAGGCGTCGTCGGCCAGCGGCTGCGTGCCCATTACCGAACCGAGGTTGATCACCCTGGCCGGATCGGCGTCGCTGGCGGCGGCATCGAGCAGCGGCAGCAATTCGCGCGTCAGGTGGAAGACCGCGGTGACGTTGACGCCAAACACCTTGGCCCATGCCGAATAGGGGAAGCTTTCCAGCGGCGCGCCCCAGGAGACGCCGGCGTTGTTAACCAGAATGTTCAGCCGTTCGGTGCGCGATTTGACCTCGGCGACGAGTGCGGCGATGCCGGCTTCGCTGGAAACGTCGCCGACGAAGCCGTCGGCCCGGCCCGGTGCACCAAGCTGGTTCAACTCTTCGGCGACCTTGATACAATCCTCGCCCTTGCGCGACGCGATCATCACGCTGGCGCCGGCCCTGACCAGCGCGGTCGCCGCCATGCGGCCGATGCCGGTCGCCGCACCCGTCACCAGCGCGGTCTTGCCGGCCACCGAAAACAGTTCGTCCAGATAGCTCATCACAATTCTCCGCGCTCGGCATGCGGGCAAACAGTTCGTTGACAAGGCTATCCGAAGTACGGTCATCCTTGCCACTGACAAAATGCCTGGCGTGTATGAAGGGTTAGCGACCGATGACGGAGATGAATCTCGGCATGACCGAGCGGCTGAAGCCAATCCAGGCGCGCGTCGCGGCCATGGTGCGCGACGAGATCATGCCGCTCGACCATGAATTCCTCAGCGAAGTGGGCAAGGCAGGCAACCGCTGGGTCTACAGTGCGCGTCAGAGCGAGATCCTCGAAGGGCTGAAGAAGACCGCAAGAGAGCGCGGCCTGTGGAATTTCTGGCTGACCGGCTCGGAACGCGGCTATGGCCTTTCCACCGTCGAATACGCCTATCTGGCCGAAGAGATGGGCAAGGCGCATCTCGGCGCCGAGACCTTCAACTGCTCGGCGCCCGACACCGGCAACATGGAGGTGCTGGAGCGATACGGCTCGGCCGACCACAAGAAAGCATGGCTGGAACCGCTGCTCGACGGCAAGATCCGCTCGGCCTATCTGATGACCGAGCCGGATGTCGCTTCATCCGATGCCACCAACATTGCCATGCGCTGTGAACGCCACGGCGGCGACTATGTGCTCAATGGCGAGAAATGGTGGGCTTCGGGCGCCGGCGATCCGCGCTGCGCCATCTACATCGTCATGGTCAGGACCGGGGGCGATGACGAGCCGCAGCACCGCCGCCATTCGATGATCCTGGTGCCATCAGACACCAAAGGCGTGACCAAGGTGCGGGCCATGCAGGTCTATGGCGATGACGACGCGCCGCATGGCCACATGCATCTTCGCTTCGACAATGTGCGCGTACCGGCGTCGAACCTGATCCTCGGCGAGGGCAGGGGGTTCGAGATCGCGCAAGGGCGGCTCGGTCCCGGCCGCATCCACCACTGCATGCGCGCCATCGGACAGGCCGAGATGGCGCTCGAGATGCTGTGCCAGCGGTCCGTGCGCCGCGAGGCATTCGGCCAGAAGCTGGCAAAGCTCGGCGCCAATTTCGACATCATCGCCGAATGCCGCATGGAGATCGAGATGGCGCGGCTGCTCTGCCTCAAGGCGGCGTGGATGATCGACCAGGGCGATGCGCGGGCCGCTGCTCCCTGGATCAGCCAGATCAAGGTGATCGCACCGCGCGTCGCGCTCAAGGTCACCGACGAGGCGGTGCAGATGTTCGGCGCGCAAGGCATCAGCCAGGACACACCGCTGGCGCGGTCGTGGACGCATCTGCGGACCTTGCGCCTTGCCGACGGGCCGGACGCCGTGCATCGCCGTCAGGTGGCGCGGACGGAGTTGAGGAAATACACGCAGGAGAAGGTCTGAGCGCCGGCATCGTCATGCGGGCGCGACCCGAGGCTCGAGCGAGGAGTGTTCCGATGACCGTCCCATCCGAAATGAAGGCGCTGCTGCTTGTCGGCGATGGCTACACCAGGAGGCCGAGCGGCAGTGTGCTGGAGGCGATGGAGCCCTATCTCGAGCCGGGCAGCATCGCGGTGCCGACACCAGGCCCCAGCCAGGTGCTGATCAAGGTCAGCCTCGCCTCGATCAATCCGTCCGATGTCGCCTTCGTCAAGGGCCAGTACGGCCAGCCGCGTGCCAAGGGCCAGCCGGCCGGCTTCGAGGGTGTCGGCATTGTCGTCGCCAGCGGGGACGAGCCCTATCCCAAAAGCCTGATCGGCAAGCGCGTGGCCTTTGCCACCGGCGTCACCAACTGGGGCTCGTGGGCTGACTATGCCGTCGCCGAGGCGGCTGCCTGTATCCCGCTGCTCGACACCGTTCGCGACGAGGACGGTGCGGCGATGATCGTCAACCCGCTCACGGCGCTCGCCATGTTCGACATCGTCAAGGAGGAAGGCGAGAAGGCCTTCGTCATGACCGCCGGCGCCAGCCAGCTCTGCAAGCTGATCATCGGCCTGGCCAGCGAAGAGGGTTTCCGGCCGATCGTCACCGTGCGCCGCGACGACCAGATCGCGGCTCTGAATGCGCTTGGCGCGGCGCACGTGCTCAATGAAAGGGCGACGGATTTCAAGGCGGCGCTGCGCGAGGTGATGAAGGCCGAACAGCCGCGCATCTTCCTTGACGCGGTAACCGGGCCGCTTGCCTCCGCCATCTTCGACGTCATGCCGAAGCGGTCGCGCTGGATCATCTATGGGCGGCTCGATCCCGAAGCCACCGTTATCCGCGAGCCCGGCCAACTGATCTTCCAGCACAAGCATATCGAAGGGTTTTGGCTGAGCGAGTGGATGCGCCAGTTCCGCGACCGTCGCGGCCCGGCGATCCTGGAGGCGCAGAAGCGTTTTTCCGATGGGCGCTGGTCGACCGACGTGACGGCGGTGGTGCCGCTTGCCGAAGCAATGGCGCGGCTGCCAGCCGAACTGGCCAAGCCCAACGGCAAGGTGTTCATCCGGCCTTGAAGCGTGGAGAGACACTATCGCCCGCTGAGCGGTTCCGTGCTTTTGAGCAGTGCGACAAGCTCGCTTTGCTGGCGGGTTTCGGTCTTGGCAAAGATCCGTTCGAGATAGCCGCGACCGGTTTTCACGGTAATCCTGGAACTCGCTGTAGCCTCTTTCAGCGACAGGCCTGACGCCAATGCCGTGGCGAGCCGGGCTTCGGCCAATGTCAAGCCGAACAGGCCGCGGATATGCGTCTCGAAGCTGTCCGGAATGCGCCCGGCGACTTCGGTGACCATGATCACCGCGCAGCGCTCCGATGCCAGGCCATAGGCGCGGGCATCGACGAATGGCGCGACGGAGAGCACCAGCCGTGTCCCACCGGATCGCTGGCGATCCGACGGGACACGCAGTGTCCCACCGGTCCCTTGCAGCACACCTTCCCGCAACGCACAGGCATCCGCGACCAGCCGCTGAAGCTCTCGCGCGTCCGTGGAACCGGAAACAACGATGGCGCCGTCCTTCAGCGCCAGCGGACTGTCGGGCCGCGATAGCATCGCTTCGGCAGCCTCATTCATTTGCGCTATATGCCGGTTGGCGTTGACCAGGAACACCCCGAAGGGCAGGTGCGAAAAGGCCGATGCCAGCGCCGAGACGTTCCCCAGGCGCCTGCCGATCTGCCCCGCGCGCAGCACATGCGGCACGATTTTCCGCAACAGCTCGACGTCGCTGGGGCCGAATGCTTCCTGTCTGGAGCCGCGATGGATGTCGAGTATCCAGTGTGCGTCGTTGGCGGACAGCAAGTTACAGACCAGCCCGTGATGCATGTCGCGCGGCCTCAGCCAGTCTTGCCAGAGGTCGCGGCTGCGGAACGCTGTCTCCTCGTCCGACGCTGGCCAATGACCCACCGCACCGAGCGGGATGGAAGCCAATGTGCGAGCCACCGGATCGCCGAGGAAGGCTTCGATGCCCATTGGCGAACTGAGTTCCGGATCCGGGTTGGATGCAATCGCGCCAAGCGCCTCCGGGCCGAAGCGCACGATGCAGGAGCGAGAGCCGCCAAACAGGTCACGCAGGCCGGCTATGGCATCGAACCAGCGGTGCTGATCGTAGGCTGCTTCGTAAATTTGGCCGACCACGACGGCTACCGCTTCTACGCTGACGTCCGCCATTGGGTGTTGCGATCTTTCAGATGCCCACAGTTTCGTAAACAAGACTAACATACGGAAGCTCTCGCGCAAGTTGCGCTGCCGCCGGAGCGGTTTGCTCTTCCCCGGTCGGTCTCGCGGGCTCTGAAAGTCGCCTGCTGTCGGCAAACCACCTGTGGCAATCCGGTAACATTCATCCCAAGAAAGCGTGTACCCCGGTCATCTGACGGCTGTGAAAGGCGGCCGCATTCGATCAGCCCTTGGCAGGAAACACCGATATTCGCTTCGGCCTCCTGTTGAAGGCGACCAGTCGGGATTTGCGCAAGGGCGGGACATGAATCTCAGCAATCGAAATCACCGATATCGCAACCGCTTGCTGGTCAGCACGGCGATAGCCGGGGCAACACTGCTCGGCTTTGGCCAGAGCGCCGAGGCCGCCTGCGTGCCTGTAGTATCACCCAACTATGTCTGCTCCGGCGCCAACACGACCGGCCAGCTCGTCCCCACCACGGTCGGCTTGCCGTTGGATCTCGGCGATTTCATCGCCCTTGCTCTTGCTCCGGCCAACCCTTCCGTCACCACCGATCCCGGGTTCAGCGTCACCACCAGCGATCCCTACGCTCTCGGCATATTGGGCAGCGGCGCGGTCAGCTACACCGATGCCAATGCCTCGCCACTGACCTCGACGACCGGCATCGGCCTTGGCGTCGTGTCCCTGGTTCCGCAGGCCGCGGACCCGTATTACGGACCAAACCCGGGCGGCGCGGTCGCCATCGACACCAGCGGCGCCGTGACCGGCGCTTTGATCGGCCTTGCCGCCATCAACACCGGCGACGGCGCGACCACCGTCAAGGCTACGGGCGACGTCACGGCGACAGGTGCCAACAGCTATGGTCTCTTCGCCTATTCGCAGGGCTCGGTCGCCACCGTCACCACCGGAATGGTGAGCGGCAAAAAGAGCGCCATCTATGCCGTCAATCAGGGTACGACGGCCGATCTCAGCATAGCGGCCAATGGCGATGTCATTGGCGGAACGCTCTACGGCATCTATGCGATCAATGGTGGGCGACAGTTCGATGTCGTCAACACGATCTTGAACGGCACGGTAACCTTTGTTTCTGGCCCGCCTGCAAGTGCTGGCAAAGACCTGACGGTGACGGCCAACGGCAAGGTCGACAGCGGCAACACCGGCATCTTTGTCGAGAACTATGGCACCGGCGCCACAAGCATCACAACCAAGGGCGCGGTGACCGCGGCAGGTCTTTACGGTATCTATGCCTTCAGCGGTGGAACAGACCTGACGATCGACGCCGTTGCGGTCAGTGGCGTCGTCTATGGCATTTATGCCGACAACAAGGGCACCGGCAGCACCAGCATAACGGCGAAGGCCGCGGTGACCGGGACAAACGATACCGGCATCTACGCGTTCAACGACGATACGACGACGGCCGGCCTGACGGTCGACGCGATGGCGGTCAGCGGTGGCAAATACGGCATCCATGCGGAGAACAGGGGCGCCGGCGCAACCAGTGTTACCGCCAAGGGTGCCGTGACCGGAACCGATCGCGTCGGCATCATTGCCGTCAACGCTGCTCTCACGTTCAATCCGGACGGCACGTTTGCCGGCGTGGCAAACACGAACGCCACGGATCTGACCGTCGACGTCATCGCGGTAAGCGGCGGCAAGACCGGCATCTATGCCCTGAACACCGGAACCGGCGCCACCAGCATTACGGCGGCGGGCGCCGTGACCGGGACAGACGATTTCGGCATCAATGCGGTCAACAGCAGCACGGCGACGGGCTTGACGGTGAATGCAACGGCGGTCAGCGGTGGCGGCACCGGCATCTATGCAAGGAACTACGGCACCGGCGCCACCAGCATCACGGCGACCGGTTCAGTGATCGGGACAGACGGCGACGGCATCAACGCGCACAACGACAGCACCGCGAAAGACCTGACGGTCGACGCCATGTCGGTCAGCGGCGACGTCATGGGCATCGATGTCATCAACTATGGAACCGGCGCCACCCGGGTCAAGGCGACGGGCACAGTGACCGGCACAACCAATTTCGGCATCTACGCCATCAACGGCTCCTTGACGACGGGAGGCCTGAAGGTTGACGCCGCGGCGGTCAGCGGCAGCATTTACGGCATCTATACGGAGAACAGCGGCGGGGCCACCACCAGCATCACGGCGACAGGCACGGTCGAAGGCGCCAACGCCGCGATCATTGCGCAGTCGAGCGTCGCACAGGCGATCAGCATCAGCCTTTCCGGCGCCACGCGCAACAGCGCGCAGACGGCCACGGCCCTGGCCGTCTTGACCGTCGGTGGCTCAACGGCCCTCACCAATGACGGCACGCTGACCGGCCGGTCGACCTTCGTGGTCTGGACGATATGGTGACCAACAACGCCATTTGGACAACCGGCGGGACCAGCCTGTTCGGCGCCGGCAATGACAGCGTCATCAACGGTGCCGGCGCAATGCTGACCACAGCCAGCAATGGCGGGATGATCGAAGCCACGACCTTCGACGGGCTTGCGCAGCTGACCAGCTCCGGCCCGCTGACCATGCAGGATGG
>NZ_RZRP01001420.1:0-822 GCF_003997795.1 Mesorhizobium sp. M7A.F.Ca.US.005.03.2.1
ACACCATCACCGACGGCGACGGCGACACCTCGACGGTGACGCTGGACATCACCGTCAACAATGTGACGGTGACGGCATCCGACACCGACGCTCTGGTCAGCGAGAAGGGCCTTGCGACGGGCAGCGACGCGGCCGGTAACAGCGAGATCTTCAACGGCGCGATCACGCCGGCCGGCGGCACCGGCCCGTACACCTATACGCTGACTTCGCCGGCCAGCGGCAGCTACGGCAATCTGGTGCTCAACGCCAACGGCACCTACACCTACACGCTGACCCAGACCTATGACGGTGCGACGACCAACAATGGCATCACCACCGAGCAGGACAAGGACAGCTTCACCTATACGGTGACCGACGCCCACGGCAACACCACCACCGGCTCCATCCTGGTCGACATCGTCGACGACATTCCGACGGCGCATGCCGACACCAACAGCGTGTCGGAAGGCGCGCAGGCCTCGGGCAACGTGCTGACGGACGGGACGGCGGACGTTCTGGGCGCCGACGGCGCGGCACCTGGCGGGGCGGTGACGGGCGTGGCAACCGGTTCGAACGTTCGAACCCGGTGAGCGGCAATCTCGGCGGAGCTGGGATCGCGGGCCAGTACGGCACGCTGGTCCTGGGCGCCAACGGCGCCTACACCTACACGGCCAACCCCAACGCGGTGACCACCAACGCGGTCGATCACTTCGTCTACACCATCACCGACGGCGACGGCGACACCTCGACGGTGACGCTGGACATCACCGTCAACAATGTGACGGTGACGGCATCCGACACCGACGCTCTGGTCAGCGAGAAGGGCCTTGCGACGGGCAGCGA
>NZ_RZRP01001421.1:0-822 GCF_003997795.1 Mesorhizobium sp. M7A.F.Ca.US.005.03.2.1
TTCCATATGAGCGATGATCCAGAAACAGCGCGCCAGATCGAAGAACTGGCAGCCGACAACCGGCCGTTGCTGGTGCTCGATGTCGACGATGTCGTGCTCGAATTCATCCGCCCGTTTCCGAATTTCCTCAAGACGCGTGGCTATGGCCTGACGCTGGCCTCGTTCCGGCTGACCGGCAACATCGCAGAGACGGCCAGCGGCCGCCTGATCGAACAGCCCGAAGTCACGGCACTGCTGGGCGATTTCTTTGACACGCAAGCCGATTGGCAAAACATTACGGACGGCGCGGCAGAGGCCCTGGCAGGGCTTGGCGACCGCGCGGAAATCATCTTGCTGACGGCCATGCCACACAAACACCGTGCCGTGCGTCGTGTCCATCTCGACGCGCTTGGACTGAGCTACCCGCTTCTGACCACTGAAATGGCCAAAGGACCGGCAGTGGCCAAGCTTCGCGGCAAGGCCGGCCGACCGGTGGTCTTCGTCGACGATCAGCCGCACAATCTGGCGTCGGTGCGGGAATCGGTCGCCGACGCCGAACTGTTCCACCTGATGGCCGACAATTCGCTGCGCGCATTCCTGCCTCCGGTGACGGACGATGTGGTCGTCGTCCAGGACTGGCACGAAGCCGCGCCGAAGATCGCAAGCGCGCTGGGGCTCTAAACTCCAGCCTTCAAGGGTTCAGTTTCGCACCTGCGCCGCCGCTGTCGTCCCCGCTGTCATCGTCGCCGTCACCATCGTCCACGCTGTCGTCCACGGCCGGATCGGCAGGCTTCAGCATGACGCCATTGACGGTGACCGAACCGTCGGCCTTGGCGTTGACGA
>NZ_RZRP01001422.1:0-821 GCF_003997795.1 Mesorhizobium sp. M7A.F.Ca.US.005.03.2.1
GGATATGCGCTGGGCGTCGTCTTCGGCGCCCCGATCGTCGCCATGGCCACTGCGCATTTGCCGCGCAAGCCGGTGCTGGTCGGGCTGGCCGTGCTGTTCGTCGTCGGCAATCTGTTTTGCGCCATCTCGCCCAACTACTGGACGCTGATGGCCGCGCGCGTCTTCACCGCTTTCGGCCACGGCGCCTTCTTCGGCATCGGCTCGGTCGTTGCCGCCAGCCTGGTGCCGCGCAACAAGCGCGCCAGCGCTATCGCGCTGATGTTCGCCGGGCTGACGCTGTCCAACATCCTGGGTGTTCCCGCCGGAACCGCACTTGGCGAAGCGTTCGGCTGGCGCTCCACCTTCGTTGCCGTGGTCGGTATCGGCCTGATCTCGGTGGCAGCGATCGCCTGGTTGGTGCCGTCCGATGTCGCCGAGCCAAGCGGTGGCGGCCTGCGCGGCGAGCTGCGCGTGCTGGGCAAGCTGCAGGTCTGGCTGGCCATGCTGATCGCGGCGCTGACCTCCGCAAGCCTGTTCACCGTCTTCACCTACATCAAACCCTACCTCACCGAGGTATCGGGCTTGTCGACCTCGGCAGTCACGTGGGTTCTGCTGCTGTTCGGCGCGGGCATGACCATCGGCAACATCATCGGCGGCAGACTGGCCGACTGGAAACTGATGCCGACAGTGATCGGCACCCTGCTGCTGATGGCCCTGCTTTTCGTTGGATTCAGGCAGTTCGGCGCAATCGCCAGCGTTGCCATCGGCATCGTCTTCCTGTGGGGCCTGCTCATCTTCGTCGTCGTGCCGCCGTTGCAGATCCGGGTCGTCGAGGCGGCCTC
>NZ_RZRP01001423.1:0-821 GCF_003997795.1 Mesorhizobium sp. M7A.F.Ca.US.005.03.2.1
CCGCCGCACCGAGCGCCATGACCCAGATCGGAACGATGAAGCGCTGCGGCTCGTCAGATGCGATCACGCCTTTCCAGTTTGGCGACAGTGGCGCGCCTTCGGCGTCGGCATCGCGTAGGAAGCGTGCCGCCGCCACGCGAACGGCATTGAGCGAGCGGTCGCCGGATCGGGCCGACACGCGATATTTGCCACGAAAGCCAAGCGCCATGCATTGATACTGCAGTTCCAGCAATTCGCGATCACGGTTGGGATGGCGCTCGAGTTCGTCGAGACGGGTGAAGAACTGCGTGCCGGCATCGACATCGCCGCGCAGCATGACCACAAGCGGCTGCCGCGGCCAGGCGCTGGCGCCGCCCCATGGCGTGTTCAGGGCCAGATCGTCGAGCAACGCCGCCACCACCCAGGCCGCCTGGTCGGCGCGCTCCATTGAGGATCCGACCGACATAGCCGTGTCGCGTGCCCGGACCAGTTCTTCGAGCAATCGGGTACGCAATGCTTCCGGATTGTCCGGCGGCAGCGCACTTTCAAGCTCGGGACCGAATTCGAGCAAGGGCGCAAATGCGTTGACGAGTGCGTTCGGATGGGTGCGGGAGCGCTTTACCGACGCGCTCGGCAAAGGTGGCGCCATCGGCCGCGGCATCGGCGCGCCGGTCAATCGAATGCGGGTGCGTTCGCGATCCTCCGACAGTCCGAACGGATCATCGCGGCTCATGATCTCACCTGTTCACCGAATAGCAGTCCACCTGCGGCTCGCTTGGCAACACGCCCGAAACGCCGATGACGAAGCCGGGAGCGTCGAGCAGCGACGCCCAGTGCTCACT
>NZ_RZRP01001424.1:0-820 GCF_003997795.1 Mesorhizobium sp. M7A.F.Ca.US.005.03.2.1
AGTCGCGTGTCATCGGCAGCGTATCGTTCTTCTTGGCGATCTGGATCTGGAAGATCACCAGATCCTGCCAGCGGAAGGCGGCTTCCGAGGCCGCCAGATAGAATTCCCACATGCGGCAGAAGCGCTCGTCATAGATCGCCTTGGCCTTGTCGCGATTGGCGGCGAAGCGCTCGCCCCAGTGCTTCAGCGTGTCGGCATAGTGGAGCCGCAGGATCTCGACGTCGGTGACGACCAGGCCCGACTTCTCGATCGCAGGCATCACTTCCGACAGCGACGGGATGTAGCCGCCCGGGAAGATGTATTTGCGGATGAAGGCGCTGGTCGCCCACGGCACGCCGGAACGGCCGATCGTGTGCAACAGCATGACGCCATCCGGCTTGAGCAGCGTCGCGCTCTTGTCGAAGAAGGTGCGATAGTGGTTGACGCCGACATGCTCGAACATACCGACCGAGACGATGCGATCGAAACGCTCATTGAGTTCGCGGTAGTCCTTCAGCTCGAAATGCACGCGGCTTTCCAGCCCTTGCGCATGCGCCCGGTCGGTGGCGACGCCATGCTGCTCGGTCGACAGCGTGACGCCTTGCACGTCGACGTCGAACGCCTTGGCGAGATAGAGGCCAAGCCCGCCCCAGCCGGAGCCGATGTCGAGCACCGTCTGGCCGGCCTTCAGCCGGAGCTTGGCGGCGATGTGGCGTTTCTTGGCGGCCTGCGCCTCGTCGAGCGTCATATCCGGCTGCTCGAAATAGGCGCAGGAATATTGCATGTCCTCGTCGAGGAAGAGCCGGTAGAGATCGCCCGACAGATCGTAGTGGCGCTGCAC
>NZ_RZRP01001425.1:0-816 GCF_003997795.1 Mesorhizobium sp. M7A.F.Ca.US.005.03.2.1
ATCATGGGGAGATGTGGAAGCCGATCATGAGCGCTCCGTTTGGTCGCGAACTCGAACTCGCCGTCTTCGACGAGGAGGGCGAACATGCGCTCGTATTTCCCTGTATAAAAGGCCGGCAGGGTTGGAAGCACGCCGGGACTGGCGTGCGCGTCGATATCCGCCCGTCGCGATACGCTTATCCAGACCGGCGTCGGCGTCGACTTCCACAATCCAGACGCCGTCCTTCGGCATGTGCTGGGCTGCGAATTCCTGGTCCGAGGCGGGCGCGAGGATGACCGACTTGTGGCTGTTGCCCACGATTTCACGTCAGCCTTCCTCGCGCCGGTCTTGCCCGCCTCGTATTTCACTTCATTATCCTGCCCGCCAGCAACCTTCGCGCGGTCCTCATTGCGTCCACGGGTTGTTCCAGTACTGGCCATTTCGTCCTCCAAAGGATTGCCATTCCAGACCCGATAACGCCGCCAGACTCTTCCGGTTCAATCTGTCGACTACCGCTTTGAACCGAATTCCACGCACACGATTGAATCGAGCCATGAATTCGAGTTCGACAAGTTGATGGGTATCGCGCTCAGGTCGCGATTCCGGCCCATGTTGCATGTCGCGCGGCCTGACCAGTCCTGCCAGAGCTCACGATGGCGGACTCGGCGCCGAAAAGCGCCGCGAGCCGAGATGCCATATCATAACGCCAATGTGCGTGTGAGCCCGCGAGCAAGGAAACGACCGACATGTCTTTGACCGGACACGGTCATCGAGCGCAGGCTAAGCCGGTCCGTCGCCTACCGGCCTAAGCGCTCTTCACTTGGCCCGCTGTTAAAC
>NZ_RZRP01001426.1:0-815 GCF_003997795.1 Mesorhizobium sp. M7A.F.Ca.US.005.03.2.1
GATAGCGGTCGAGCATCAGGGCACGCGCATCGTCGCTTCCGGCGACTACAAGCGGCAGAGGGACGCGACCTGCGCGCCATTCGAGCCGATCCCGTGCGATGTGTTCATCACCGAAGCGACGTTCGGCCTGCCGGTGTTTCGCCATCCCCCCGACACCGAAGAAATCGCCCGCCTGCTGAAATCGGCCGCGCAGTTCCCCGAACGCTCGCATCTGGTCGGCGCCTATGCGCTGGGCAAGGCGCAACGGGTGATGCGGCTGTTGCGCGACGCCGGCTACGACAGGCCGCTCTACATCCATGGCGCGCTGGCCAAGCTCAGTGAGTACTACCAGAGCCAAGGCATCGATCTCGGCACCCTCGAACCGGCGACCGTCGAAAGCGGCGGCAAGGATGATTTTGCCGGCGCCATCGTCGTCGGCCCGCCTTCGGCCTTCGCGGATCGCTGGGCGCGGCGGTTTCCCGATCCGATCTCGTGCTTTGCGTCAGGCTGGATGCGTATCCGCCAGCGCGCCAAGCAGGGCGGCGTCGAACTGCCGCTGATCATCTCGGACCATGCCGACTGGGATGAGCTGACCGCCACCATCAAGGAGACCGGAGCCGAAGAGGTCTGGGTGACGCATGGCCGCGAGGAGGCGCTGGTCCGCTGGTGCGAGCTCAAAGGCATCGCGGCGCGGCCGCTGCACCTGGTGGGCTACGAGGACGAGGGCGATTGATGACACCTTTGGCTGATTTTGCGCCCTACGGCGCCCCCCTCTGTCCTGCCGGACATCTCCCCCTCAAGGGGGGAGATCGGCTGCTTCGACGCTGCGCTCATTC
>NZ_RZRP01001427.1:0-812 GCF_003997795.1 Mesorhizobium sp. M7A.F.Ca.US.005.03.2.1
CTGCGTTTCGGCGGTCTTGTCGCCGGGCTTGGCCGGATCGCCCTCGATCTTGGTGCGCTGGGCGCTGGCCTCGGCGCCGGGCGCGGCGACCTGCTGCGACCAGAAATCCGGCTCGAAAGGATCGCGGTAGGAGGCGCCACCGGAGGCGCCGGTAGCCGGGCCGGCAGCCTGCACGCCGCCATCGCCTTTCTGGCTGACATTCTGCATGACGCCGGTATCTGTGGCGATTTCCGAAAGCACCGCGTAGGGGTCGGCGAAGAGATGGTCGTCGGAGTGTTCCGCCTGCTGTGGCTCCTGCTTGTCCTGCTTGCGCTCCGACGCGCCCGCGCCGGCATTGCCGTTCTGTCCGGCTTTGCTGGTCGCCTCTTGCGGATCGTCGGCCGTCAGTCCCATGGCGCGCGGGCCGTCGCCGAGATCCTCCAGGCCCTTGCGGCTCGAATTGCGGTCGACCAGCTTGACCGGGTTGAAGTAGCTGGCCACGGCTGCCTTGGTCTGCTCGTTGGCGGCGTTGATCAGCCACATGACCAGGAAGAAGCACATCATGGCCGTCATGAAGTCGGCGAAGGCGATCTTCCAGACGCCGCCATGGTGGGCCTCGTCATGGTCGTCATGACTGCGCCGCACGATGATGATCTCGTGGCGGCCCTGATCGGCGTTGGCGACGCTCATGCCAGGACCTCCGAGAGGGTCGTCGACCATTCGGCCATGCGCGTTTCGAACACCGCCTCGTCGATAGCCACGGTCAGGTCGAAGCCTGGGGCCTCGACAAAATCGAGATTGGCGGCGCGGGGTCCGAGCGATGCCTTCAGTGT
>NZ_RZRP01001428.1:0-811 GCF_003997795.1 Mesorhizobium sp. M7A.F.Ca.US.005.03.2.1
ACCCAGCGGTGGCAACAATTACGGTTTTTAGATCATTTCCTTTCCTGATGAGTTCTTCATGCCCGATCACAAACCTTTGGTGCGGCAGAAAGCCATCGTAACCGGAGCCAACTCAGGGATCGGCGAGAGCGTCGCAATCGCTCTCGGTCGGGCAGGCGCCGATGTCGTGGTGAACTACGTCGAGAACGAGGACGCCGCCAATGCAGTGGTAGACCAGATCCATCGGGCCGGCAGCAATGCGCTCGCCCACAAGGCCGATGTCTCCATGGAAGATGAGGTTGGCGACATGTTCTCGCGCGCCGTGCACGAGTTCGGCACTATCGACATTCTTGTCGCCAATGCCGGCCTGCAACGCGACTCGGCTTTCGCCGACATGCCGCTTGCGAACTGGGCCAAGGTTCTCGGCGTCAACCTGACCGGCCAGTTCCTCTGCGCCCAGGCGGCAACACGCGAATTCCTGCGGCGCGGCGTGGTGCCGTCCGTCTCGCGCGCGGCCGGCAAGATCATCTGCATGAGTTCCGTGCATCAGGAAATCCCGTGGGCGGGCCACGCGAACTACGCCACCTCGAAAGGCGGCATCAAGCTGCTCATGGAAAGCATGGCGCAGGAGCTTGCGCCCAAGCGCATTCGCGTCAACGCCATCGCGCCGGGCGCGATACGAACGCCCATCAACACCTCCGCCTGGGACACGCCCGAAGCGCTCAAGAGCTTGCTGACGTTGATTCCATATGGGCGGATCGGTCTGCCGGAAGACATCGCGCGGGCGGCCGTCTGGCTGGCGTCGGACGAGTCCGATTACGTTGTCGGCACT
>NZ_RZRP01001429.1:0-810 GCF_003997795.1 Mesorhizobium sp. M7A.F.Ca.US.005.03.2.1
CTGGTTGGTCGAGCCGCGGGTGCCGCCCTTGGAGACGAGCAGGCCGGCGGCGAGCGACACGATCAGTGCCGGGATCTGGGTGACGAGGCCGTCGCCGACCGACAGCTTGATGAACACGTCGGCGGCTTCGCCCATGCCCATGCCGTGCCTGATGTAGCCGATGGCAATGCCGCCGACGATGTTGATGGCGGTGATGATGAGGCCGGCGATGGCGTCGCCGCGGACGAACTTCGAGGCGCCGTCCATCGAGCCGAAGAAAGAAGATTCTTCTTCCAGTTCACGGCGGCGCAGCTGCGCGGTCTTGTCGTCGATCATGCCGGCCGAGAGGTCGGCGTCAATCGACATCTGCTTGCCGGGGATGGCATCGAGGGTGAAGCGCGCGCCGACTTCGGCGATACGCGTGGCGCCCTTGGTGATGACGATGAAGTTCACCACGATCAGGATCATGAAGACGATGAGGCCGATGACGAAGTCGCTGGCCATCACCAGCTTGGAGAAGCCGGCGATGACGTAGCCGGCGGCATGCGTCCCTTCATTGCCATGCGACAGGATCATGCGCGTGGTGGCGATGTTGAGCGACAGCCGCAGCATGGTGGCGATGAGCAGCACGGTTGGAAAAGACGAAAAATCGAGCGGCCGCTGGATCCACAGCGCCACCATCAGGATCAGCACCGAAAGCGCGATCGAAAAGGCGAGGCCGACATCGATGAGAAAGGCCGGGATCGGCAGGAACAGCACGGCAAGTATGATGACGATGCCGATGGCGAAGAAGACGTCGCGGCCGTTCTTGGCGGCCGCGCCGGGCTGAAT
>NZ_RZRP01000142.1:0-9964 GCF_003997795.1 Mesorhizobium sp. M7A.F.Ca.US.005.03.2.1
CACCTGTCCTGCGTAACAAGCAGGGGGTTGCGATCCGCTACCGGAAATGCCGCGCAATTTAACGACCTGGAGATTCTCCGAAAAAAGGCCGGCAAGGGAATGAACCCCTCGCCGGCATGCCTCACCCGCCCGCGGTCGGTTTCCCCTGTCAGAACGATCCCATCTGAAAGAAACCGGCCGTCATCACCACTACCGATTACCGCCCAGCGCCGAGGCAAGGCGCACAAGCGAGAGGAACTCGGACCTGTACCCAAACGGGTCGGCTCCTCGAGCGGCAGTGGCGATCTCCATGATCTTGTCGTAACCGAACTTCGCGGTCGCATCCTCGTCGCGCAGCTTCTGGCCGAAGGCGGCGACCGCGACGGAGAAGCGCTGGTCGGTGCTGGCCTGGTCGAAAGACGAGATCTCGTTGGCCGAGGTCACCGGCGTGGTGATCAGCTTCGAGACGTCTTCATTCGGCAGCTTGTAGCGGATCTTGACGAAGGCATATTCGTCCGCATTGGCAACGCCGCCATTGTCCACCGACGCCTGGCCATAACGCAGCGCGTCGATCTGTTCGCCGCCGCTGCCCTTTGGCGTGATTTCATAGATCGCGGTGACGGAATGGCCCGAGCCGATATCGCCGGCATCGACGCGGTCATTGTTGAAATCCTCGCGGTTCAAGGCGCGGGTCTCGTAGCCGATCAGGCGATATTCCGAGACCTTGTTCGGATTGAACTCGACCTGGATCTTGACGTCCTTGGCGATGGTGAACAGCGTCGACGATGCATCTTCGACCAGCACCTTCTCGGCTTCGGCCAGCGTGTCGATATAGGCGGCGGCGCCGTTGCCGTTCTGGGCGATGGTCTGCATCATCTGGTCGTTCAGATTGCCGCGGCCGAAGCCGAACACCGACAGGAAGACACCGGTCTTGCGCTCTTTTTCGATCAGCCGCTTCAGATCGTCGTCGTCGCTCTGGCCGACATTGAAGTCGCCGTCGGTGGCGAGCATCACCCGGTTGACGCCGTCCTTGACGAAGGATTTCTGCGCCAGCCTGTAGGCTTCCTTGATGCCCGCCTCGCCGGCCGTGCTGCCGCCGGGCGTCAGATTGTCGATGGCACTGAGGATCTTGTCCTTTTGGGACGCCTTGGTCGGCTCCAGGACCGTGCCGGCGTCACCCGCATAGGTTACGATCGAGATCGTGTCGTCGGCCTTCAGCTTGCTGACCAGCAGCCGAAAAGCCGATTTGAGCAGCGGCAGCTTGTCCGGCTCGTCCATCGAGCCCGAGACATCGATCAGGAAGACCAGATTGGCCTTCGGCTGCTCGGTCGGCTTGACGTCAAAACCCTTGATGGCGACATGCATCAGCCTGGTATGCGTGTTCCACGGCGTCGGCATGACGCTGACGGTCGAGTTGAATGGTGTCGAGGCCGACTCCGGACCCTTCCAGTCATAGGGGAAGTAGTTGATCATCTCCTCGACGCGAACAGTATCGACCTGCGGCAGGGTGCCCTGCTTCAGCGAGCTGCGCACGAAGGAATAGGAGGCTGTGTCGACGTCGATCGAGAAGGTCGAGACCGGATCCTCGAGTGCCGCATGCACCGGATTGGTCTTGAAATCCTCGATGCGGTCGCGGTTTTCCGGTTGCGGCTGCATCTGGTCGGCCGGCAAGGTCGACGGCTGCTGCGGCGCCATCAGCTTGGACTCGGCCGGCATGCGGGCCCGCGACGTACTGGGCGCACTTACGGCGCCATCCAATGCGAATTCGCCTGTCGGTGCCGGTGGCGCAGGCTCGGCCAGCACACCGCGCTCCAGTGCATTCTGTTGTGCCGCGCCGGAAGCAACGGTCGATTCGGATTTCTGCGGCGAGGCCGGCGCCACAAGCGCATCGGTCGCGTCGCGGCTTTCCACATCGGCGTCGGCTTTCTTGTCCGTCTCCAGCCCGGTCGGAGCCGGCTTCGGCTCGGCGGTCGTCGGCTTGACGGTCGCCGGCTTGTCGGCCAGCGTCTCGGTGATTTTCTCGTCGCCGCCGAATTTCGGCGGCTGTTCCCTCAGCATATGGAAGGTGGCGTATCCGGCGATCGGCAGGGCGACGAGCCCGGCAAGAACCGGCGTGGCAATGAGTTTCTTTTGCATGATCTCGCTCCAGAGCTTTTGTGCTCGCTCTGTGAGACGAAGCCCGCCAACCGATCCTTGGGTAACGGCAGAAATATTTTCCTGATCGTATGCACGCAGGGCGGCTTCGAAAGCACGTGCCTTGGCATCCTTGGCGGGCGCCGGCGCCGCTATATCGCGCAGTCTGTTGAGTTCGTTGTCGTCAACCATGGTCACACTTCCCCGGCCGCGCGCATCAGCGTCTTCAGCCGTTTCTTCGCTTCATGGATGTGCCAGGAAACCGTCGTCTCCGAGATTGTCATCGCCTCGGCCGCGGCCGCATGGCTCAACCCTTCGCCATAGACCAGCAGCACCGCGTCGCGCTGCTTGTCCGGCAATCGCCGGACGGCCGCCCATAACGCTTCGGCAGGGTCTTCCGGTTCGACCGACGCCTCGCCCGAGATCAGTGCATGGACGCCATAGGCCTCAGTCTTCACGGTCTCGCGGGCGGACTTTCTCATCACGTCGCGCGCGGCGTTCATCGTCACGGAATAGAGCCATGTGGTGAAGGCGCCGCCGCCGCGATAGTCGCGGATCGCTTTGCCCAGCCTGACGCAGACTTCCTGGGCGATGTCTTCGGCATCGGCCTTCCTGCCGCACCAGCGATAGGCGGCGCGATAGACGAAGTCATAGTGCCTTTCCAGCAATGTGCTGAAGGCCCTCCTGTCTCCGCCCTTCGCCCGCCCGATCAGTTCGGCGTCGGAGGCTTCGCTCTCATCCAGCATCATCGCCATCATTTGCCTGTTGGACGAACGCTAATGGCTAATCCTTGGGGCAATGGAAAGATTTTTTTGGAAACCGCCGGATCGGGACCGCCAACACCCCCGCTTGACATATCCATATCTCGACAGTTATACGTAATCAATAGCCACAGGGTTATCGATCCCGGATGACGAACGCTCACGATGTCCTCTTCAGAACGCTCTCCGATCCGACGCGTCGCGCGATCTTCGAGCGCCTGTGCCGGCAAGGCGAGCAGACGGTCGGCGCCCTGACGGCTCAGTCGGGGGTCTCTCAACCTGCGGTGTCGAAGCATCTCGGCGTCCTCAAGCAGGCCGGGCTGGTGCGCGACCGCCATCAAGGACGGCAGACCCATTACAGCGCCCAACTGGCAGCACTTTCCCCACTGACCGACTGGACGAACCAGATGAACGCGTTCTGGCAGAGCCGGTTCGACGATCTCGAAAATTTGCTCAAAAGAATGGACCAATGACCAACATTGCGACCGAAACGCGCTCTGTCATCGTCGAACGTGAGATCCCCTATCCGCCGGAAAAAATCTGGCGCGCGCTGACCCAACCGCATCTGATCGAGGAATGGCTGATGAAGAACGACTTCAAGCCAGTCGTGGACCACCGTTTCAAGCTGCGGAAGGAACCGCAACCTGACGTGAGCATCGTTGTGGACTGTCAGGTAACAGCCGTCGAGTTGAACAAGACACTGTCCTACACGTGGCAGGCCTATGGCCTTGAGAGTGTCGTCACCTGGACCCTCGTGCCGACCAGCACAGGCACCCGGTTGCGTATGGAACAGTCCGGCTTCCGGCCGGATCAGGAGCAGGCGTATCGGGGCGCGACGAGCGGGTGGCGGCAGTACTTTGCAAATCTGAGTCAGGTCCTGGCGCGGATAGATTGAAACTCGCAGGTGCGGATCGGTGGTCCGCACCGGTTGTTTTGACAGGAGGAACTATTGGACTGGAACAAGTGGGTTCGGCAAATGCATCGCTGGCTGTCGATCATCTTTGCGCTGACCGTCATCGCCAACTTCGCCACCATGGCATTCAGGCAGCCTCCCGCCTGGGTGGTCTACTCGCCGCTCCTGCCGCTCCTCCTGCTGCTGCTCAGCGGCCTGTACATGTTCGTGCTGCCCTATGCCGCCAAGGGACGCGGCGTGCAGCGTGCCGGCGGATAGGGAGTGGGGCAGAGTGGCCAGGACGCAGGGACAATCGACCGAGGCCAAGGCTGCGCCAGTGCTGCTCTCCGGCGGCAACCCGCAAATCGCCAAGGGCGACGGCGACGCCCCGGTGCAGGCCTATATCGCTGCGATGCCGGACTGGAAGCGCGGCCTGGGCGAGCGCCTCGACGCGCTCATCGTGGGCAACGTGCCTGACGTCCGCAAGGCCGTGCGATGGAACTCACCCTTCTACGGCATCGAAGGCCAGGGCTGGTTCGCGAGTTTCCATGTCTTCACCCACTATGTGAAGATGACCTTTTTCAGTGGCATCTCATTGCAACCGATCCCACCAGGCGGCACGGCCAAGAGCAAGGATGTGCGCTGGATCGACATCCGCGAAGACCGGTTCGACGAGGCGCAAATGGCGGAATGGATCAAGCAGGCCGCCGCCCTGCCCGGCTGGACCCCGTAGCGGCCACAGACGCAAGAATACGACAGAGGAGAAAGAGCGATGAAGATCAAGCTGACCAGCGTGTATGTGGACAACCAGGAAAACGCATTGCGCTTCTACGCCGACGTGCTGGGCTTCACCAAGAAGGCCGATTTCAGCAACGGGCCCTATCGCTGGCTGACAGTGACCTCGGCTGAAGAGCCTGATGGAACCGAACTGCAGCTCGCGCTCAACGACAACCCGGCCGCCAAGGCCTATCAGGAAGCCATCTTCCAGCAGGGTCAGCCTGCGGTCATGTTCTTCACCGACGACGTCAGGGGCGACTACGAGCGCATCAAGGCGAAGGGTGGCGCGTTCACCATGCCGCCGACCGAGGTGACCGGTTCAACCATCGCCCAGCTGAACGACAGCTGCGGCAACCTCGTTCAGATTACCCAACTGGCGCGCTGGTGACAGGCAGCGGTTGAACGCGTCGACGCACAGGAGACACGCAAATGACCCCCTCGCAACAGATCGACCAGCTGATCGCCGGTCTCTCGGACTGGCGCGGCGAGACGCTCGCCGACATCCGCAAGACCATCCTTGCAGCCGACCCGGACATCATCGAGGAGTGGAAGTGGATGGGCAGCCCGGTATGGTGCCTCGACGGCAACATCGTGGTCGGCAACGCCCACAAGGACAAGGTGAAGCTGACCTTTTCCCATGGCGCCAGCCTGCCGGATCCCGACAGGCTGTTCAACAATGGTTTTGGCGGCAAGGTGTGGCGGGCTATCGATGTGTTCAAGGGCGACACGCTCAATGAGAGCGCTTTGAAAGAGCTCGTCCGGGCCGCCATCGATTACAACAAGGCCAAAAAGAAGAAAAAGGCGCCGGCAGCTACTGGGGCGAAGCCACGGAAGTAAGTCTATGCTGCCTGGCCTGCCACCCAGCCCGACGACCATGCCCACTGGAAATTATAACCGCCCAGCCAACCCGTGACATCGACGGCTTCGCCGATGAAAAACAGGCCCGGCACGGATTTCGCCTGCATCGTCTTCTGGTCCAGCCCGTTGGTGTCGACCCCGCCCAGTGTCACTTCAGCGGTGCGGTAGCCCTCAGAACCGGCAGGCTTGATGCGCCAGTCATTGACTGCGGCAGCTATGGTTTTGATCTGGGCGTCGGAAAGATCGGCGAGATTGCCATCGATCCCGGTGCGTTCGGCGATCGACTGCGCCAGCCGCTTCGGCAGGTGATTTGCCAGCACGGTCTGCACCGCCTGCCGCCCATTACCGCGCTTGGCACTACGAATGAGGTCCGCCACATCAACTCCCGGCAGCATGGCGATGCGGATTTCGTCGCCCTCGCGCCAATAGGACGAGATTTGCAGGATGGATGGTCCGCTAACGCCGCGATGCGTGAACAGCATCGCTTCGGAGAACTGCGTCTTGCCGCAGGCGACTTCCGCGTCGACGGCGTTGCCGGCCAGCGGCGCCAGCCGTTCGAGCGTGTTTGCGTCGAAGGTCAGCGGCACCAGCGCCGGCCGCGTTTCGACGATGGCAAGCCCAAACCGTTCGGCAAGCTCGTAGCCGAAACCGGTCGCCCCCATCTTGGGGATCGACTTGCCGCCGCAGGCCACGACCAGAGACTGGCACCTAATCGTGCCCGTGGAGAGAGTGAGCACAAACCCCTCCACGGTTTTGCGGAGATCCTCAACGCTGGTCGACAGCACCAGTTCGGCGCCCTTGTCCTGCATTTCCGAGACCAGCATGTCGGTGATCTGGCGTGCGGAGCCGTCGCAGAACAACTGCCCAAGCGTCTTTTCGTGATAGGCGATGCGGTGGCGTTCGACGAGGGCGATGAAATCGCGTTGCGTATAGCGGCTGAGCGCCGAAATGCAGAAATGCGGATTGCCCGACAGAAAATTCTTCGGGCTGGCATGGATGTTGGTGAAATTGCACCGGCCCCCGCCGGAGATGCGGATCTTCTCGCCAGGCGCCGCCGCATGATCGAGGATCAGCACAGAACGGCCGCGCTTGGCCGCCTCCACGGCGCACATCATTCCGGCGGCACCCGCGCCGATGATCACGACATCATAGGATTGCATCAGGCTGTTCGTTCCCGCTCGGCCCACTCATCCGGCGCAGCGCATTTGTGCTGCCTGATACCGCGAACGGGGCGGACAGCCAACAGGCAAGAACAGCCAGGCAAAGGCTCAGATCAGCGTCTCTGCGAACAACGTCGTCAAGCGCTTCCAGTGGCGTTCCGCGCCCGCGGCATTGAAAACGCTATGATCGGGCACGCACCAGCCATGCGCCATGCCGGCATAGTTCTCGATGACATGATCTACTTCCGCAACCCTGAGCGCCTCGACCAGCCGCGCCGACTGTTCCGGCGGGAAACTCCTGTCGACGCCGGATGTGCCGACATAGACGCGCGCCTTGATCGAGGCTGCCTTGCGATGCGGGCTGTCGGCGGCGTCGCCGGCCAGATTGCCGCCATGGAAGCTTGCGGCCGCTTTTATCCGTTTGGGATAGGTTGCAGCCGCATTCAATGATCGACCGCCGCCCATGCAATAGCCGATGGTGCCGATCGGCCCGGTAATACCCTCGGCAGCAAGCGCATCGAGGAACGCACCGCTGTCGCTGATGGTCATGTCCTGCGTCGTGCCGGTGACCAGCGCCATCAGCGGGATTTTGGTCTTTTCCTCGGCGAAGGCGGTCTTGGCGTCGAACGGCCCGTAGGGTGCATTGCGGTAGAACAGGTCGGGCACCAGCACCGCATAGCCTTCATTCGCCAGTCGCTCGGCCATACTGTCGAGCGCCGGCCGCGGACCAAAGGCGTCCTGATAGAGAATGACGCCGGCCTTGGCAGGAGATGCGTTTGCCGAGCGGAAAAGCCCGGCATTGGCAACACCATCCCTGGTCTTGATCTGAAGGTCGTGTTTCGTCATCGCTCGCTCCGTTCGACAGATGCGCGATACATATCCGCGCAAGCCTATACGGCAAGGCGCTCCCTGAGCATGGCAGTCAAAATTTCGTGCGGGATTGCGTGACGCTATTGCTAGCCTTCTCGCACCGTCCGCGCACCGACATGCAGCGCGCGGCCGGCACCGAGCCCCATAATGGCTACGCCAAGCCCGAGCGCGACGAACAGGAACGCCGTTCCCGAAAAACTGCCGGTCCAGTCGCGGATCAGGCCCACCAGCAGCGGGCCGAATGCCGCCAGCACATAGCCGACGCCTTGCGCCATACCTGAAAGATGCGCGGCGACATGCGAATCCGGCGAACGCAGCACGATCAGGCTCATGGCAGCCGCGATCAGGCCGCCCTGCCCGATGCCTTGCAGGATCGCCCAGAACAGCACGGTCGAGGTCGGTGCGAACAGAATGCCGAGCAGCGCGATCACCGCCGTGGCAACGAGCGCCACATTGATGCCGCGCTGGTCTTTCAGCCGCATCGCGAAGGACGGCACGGCGAGGCAGGTGATGACCTGCGCCATGACAGACACCGAAACCATGGCGCCGGCGGTGGCCGCATCGAAGCCACGCTCGCGCAGGATCGGCGCCAGCCAACCGAAGATGCAATAGGCAAGTGCCGACTGCAGGCCCATGAACAGCGTCACCTGCCAAGCCAGGCGATCGCGCCAGAGACCAACGACGCGAAAGCCCCGATGACTGACCTGCCGACGGCTGCCCAGCGCCTGCGGAATCCAGATCAAAAGCACGACCAGTGTAGGCACCGCCCAGGCAGCAAGTGCCCCGGACCACGAACCGGTGACAAAATGCTCGATCGGCAGTGTGAAGCCGGCGGCGGCCGCCGAGCCGGCACAGAGCGCCATGGTGTAGAGCCCGGTCATGACGGCGGCCTTGTCGGCGAAATCTCGCTTCACCAGGCCCGGCAGCAGCACATTGCCGATGGCAATGGCGCCGCCGGCAAGGAAGGTGGCGACAAACAGCAGGGGAACCGTACCGAACCAGCGCAGGCCGGTTCCCAGCACCAGCAAGATGAGCGCCCCGAGCAAAGTGCGCTCGGCTCCATAGCGCTGGGCAAATCTTGGCGCGAAGGGCGCGAACAGACCCAGACACAGAACGGGCAGCGTCGTCAGCAGGCTGGCGCCCGTCGTCGACAGTCCGGTTGCCTGCATCACCTCGGGCAGCAGTACCGACAGGCTGGAAAACAGCGGCCGCAGGCTGAAGGCGATCAGCACAAGGCTCGCGCCAAGCACGATGCGCGCCGCACGGCTGCGCAGTTCAGGCGGCTGCGGCACGGGCAGGCTGTCGGCCTCGGCATCGATGAGTTCCAGACCCTCGATGGCGGCGGATTGCGCCGTCGGGTCAGGCTGACGAAAACTCTGGTTCATTGCGAAAGCAGTCTTTCAAGTTGGGCAAGCACCGGCGCCATGAAGGCGCGAACGGCGGCAACGGCGCGCTCGGGATTGCTCGCGGCAATGGCGTCGACGATAGCCGCATGCGCCTGGTGGTCCGGTTCGGGCAGATCGCCGTCGATGGTGGCATGGATGGTCTCGGTGATGGCGGCGGTGAAGAAGTCGTAGAGCTCCATCATCGCTTTGTTGCCGGACGCCGCGACAACCGATTTGTGGAAAGCGAGATCGCGCCGGATGAAGGCATCGCTTCCGCCGCCCGCGACGGTGCCGCGTTCGGCAAGCAGTTGCCGCATCGTCTCAAGATCGGCTGGCGTGTGGCGCATGGCGGCGAGCCGTGCCGCCTCCAGGTCGAGCGCCGCCCGCGCCTCCCACTGATCGCGCAGGCCGGTGCGCTTGACCCGGTCGAGCGCGGCAGAGGCATCGACGGTAGAGCGCACATATGTGCCCGAGCCCTGGCGCGTATCCAGCAATCCTTGCGAGACCAGCACCCGCACCGCCTCGCGCACCGTGCCGCGGCTGACCGACAGAAGCTCGGTCAGGGCTGCCTCATTGGGAATGCGCTCGCCGACGCCCCAGCGGCCGCTGACGATCTCCGCACGCAGGCTGCTGGTGGCGCTGTCGGTGAGATTGGTTCTGGTGGCGGGTTGCATAGGCCTATTCATAAGTCATCAGATGACTTGATGAATAGGCCTGCTTCTAGCTGCCGTCAAGATGCTCATCGAAGCCAACGAGCACCACGCAATGGGAACGGATCAGCTGGTGGCTCGTGCGAAGCTCGCCATGTGAAACGCCTGGACCTCCGGCGGATAGCGGTATCCCGCGCCATAGGGGCACGCATTGCGATCAAGGCAACCGCCGCTGCGGCAGGGTTCGCCATGCGCTCCCCCCACATGCGCCAGGCAGGATTGATAAGCGAATCCTTGCGCGGAATAGGCGTCGACCGGGCAGGATTTCAGGCAGGGTTTCTCGACGCAGCTATCGCAAAGGTGGGGCGCTGCCTCGGCAACTTGAACTGGAATTTCGTCCTCGAACAGCAGCGCACCGCGGTAGGCATGCCATAGCCCGTAGCGCGGATGCATGAGGATGCCGAGCGGCGACAGTTTCAGCCCCTCCGCCCGCATTGCC
>NZ_RZRP01001430.1:0-808 GCF_003997795.1 Mesorhizobium sp. M7A.F.Ca.US.005.03.2.1
ACCTTATGCGGATCCCTCGGTTGACAAGGACCAGAGCCGGCTTCTGCCGCTTCAGCCATCGACCGCGCCGGGTACGGAAGACCATCACCAGAGCGGGGTGGCGCCATGAACGACACCGGCGTCATCGACCGCTTCCTGGAGACTTTTACCCGCTACATCGATTCAGGCTTTGGCCTTCTCGGCGGGGAAGTCGCGTTCCTCACCTCCACCCTGATCGTCATCGACATCACGCTCGCCGGCCTGTTCTGGGCTTGGGGGGCGGACGAGGACGTACTGCACCGGTTGGTGAAGAAGACGCTCTATATAGGCTTCTTCGCCTTCATCATCGGCAACTTCAACCGTCTCGCCGGCATCGTCTTCGAAAGCTTTTCCGGACTTGGCTTGAAAGCCGGGGGATCGGCACTTTCGGGTTCCGCCCTCCTGCAGCCGGGACGCGTTGCGCAGGTCGGCATCGTGCCGGCAATCCGATCCTCGAAGCCGCAAGCCAGCTGATGGGCTACGTCTCGTTCTTTGAGAATTTCGTCCAGATCGCGGTGCTGATGACCGCCTGGGCGATCGTGCTGATCGCCTTCTTCATCCTCGCCGTCCAGATCTTCGTCACATTGATCGAATTCAAGCTGACGACACTTGCCGGCTTCGTGCTGATCCCCTTCGCACTGTTCAGCAGGACTGCCTTTCTCGCCGAAAAAGTGCTCGGCAACATCGTCGCCTCCGGCGTGAAGATCCTCGTCCTCGCCGTCATCGTCGGCATCGGCTCGGGTCTCTTTGGCGAGTTCACCCGCGGCTTCGGCGCCGAACAGCCCACAAT
>NZ_RZRP01001431.1:0-807 GCF_003997795.1 Mesorhizobium sp. M7A.F.Ca.US.005.03.2.1
GGCCTGCGCGCGCTGCCAGCCCGGCGTCGCATAGGTGTTGGAGAAGGCGCCGGATTTTTCGCTGTCGGCGCCGACATTGTCGAAGCGCGAGGCGCCATAGGGGTTCTGCCGTCCTGCGCCCTGGCCGCCGCGGCCGGAGGCAAAGGAACCGCCGCCATAGGAATTGCCGTAGCCGCCGTAGGAGTTGCCGCTTTCAGCGACCTCGACATGGGCGTTCGGCAATTCCTCGAGGAAACGCGACGGGATCGTCGACTGCCATAGGCCATGGATCTGGCGGTTGGAGACAAACCAGATATGCAGGTTCTTCTTGGCCCGCGTCAGGCCGACATAGGCGAGGCGGCGCTCTTCCTCCAGCCCGGAGCGGCCGCCTTCGTCGAGCGCGCGCTGATGCGGGAAGAGGCCTTCCTCCCAGCCGGGCAGGAACACGGTCTCGAATTCGAGGCCCTTGGCCGAATGCAGCGTCATGATCGAGACGGCGTCGAGCCCGGCATTCTGTTCGGCGTCCATGACCAGCGCGACGTGCTCGAGGAAGGAGCGCAGCGATTCGTACTCCTCCATCGAGCGGATCAGCTCTTTCAGGTTCTCCAGCCGGCCGGGGGCTTCCACCGAGCGGTCGTTCTTCCACATGTCCGTGTAGCCGCTCTCTTCGAGAATGGTCTCGGCGAGTTCGGTGTGCGGCGTGGTTTCCAGCGCCTTCTGCCAGCGCTCGAAATTGGCCGCCACTTCGCGCAAGGCGGCGCGCGGCTTCGGCTTCAACTCGTCGCTTTCGGCGAGCTTGGCGGCGGCCTCCAGCATAGGGATGCGCAG
>NZ_RZRP01001432.1:0-806 GCF_003997795.1 Mesorhizobium sp. M7A.F.Ca.US.005.03.2.1
TGGCATCTACGGCTTCATCGGCCCGGCACTCGCCTTCACGCTGCTCGGCGTCATCGGCGTGGCGACGCTCGCGGCAGCCCTTGTCCATGGCCAGGCGCTGGCCGGCATCGGCCTTGTCGGCGCCATGGTGACGCCGGTGCTGGTCGCCTCGCAGGCACCCAATCCCTGGGCGCTGTTCGGCTATCTCGCCATCGTGCTTGCCGCCACCGGCGTCATCGCCCGCATGCGCGACTGGAAGTTGCTGATGGCGGCTGCCTTTTTCGGCACCGGTGTCTGGACCATTCTCTATATGACCGATGCGCCGGGGGCGAAGCTCTCTGCGATCCTGTTCATCGACGCCGTCACGCTGGCCGTGCTCGCCCTTGTCTGGCTCGCTCGCCGTGGCGACGAAACCACGCCAGACAGGGCTTTCGACTGGCCGTCCATCGTGCCTGGCCTGTTCGTCGCATTCTCGGCACTGGGCCTGTCGGTCGACCCGGCCTTTGCTGCCGCCAGCTATGCCTTGCCGGGCGCGGTGGTGATCGCCGCGATGGTGGCGGTCACGCTTTATCGTCCGCTGGCGCTGCCGCTCCTCTATGCCGCGGGACTGGTCACGGTGCTGATCTATCTCGGCATCATCCCGCCAACCTTGATCGCTTCCGATTTTTCGGGCGGCGCCTTGGGCGTCGACGGACTGCCGGTGGCCACGTCCAACGCGCTGACCTTGCGCATCGGCATCGCACTCGGCCTGGTCTTCATCGGCGCCGGCTTCTGGGCCGCGCGCCGGTTCGCCGCCGGCACGCAGATCCGCGCGGCCTCATGGGCAG
>NZ_RZRP01001433.1:0-804 GCF_003997795.1 Mesorhizobium sp. M7A.F.Ca.US.005.03.2.1
GGGTTTGACGTTCCAGCCAACGGCAAGCGTCACCCGGAATAGAAACGACATCAGGGAGAGATTCCCCGGGGAGATCGGGGATTCCGGATAAATCGGTGAAACCGGACACCAATATGTGGAGGAGAAACACAATGAAGAAATTGATTTTAGGCGTCGCCTTCGCGGCGCTGATGAGTTCATCCGCCCTGGCCGCCAAGGTTGGCGTGTCGATGGCCAAGTTCGACGACAACTTCCTGACCGTGCTGCGCAACGGCATGATCGAGCAGGCCAAGGGCATGAGCGGCGTCGAGTTGCAGGTCGAGGACGCACAGAACGACGTTGCCAAGCAGCTTGACCAGATCAAGAACTTCGCCGCTTCGGGCGTCGACGCCATCATCGTCAACCCGGTCGACACTTCGGCCACGCAGGCGATGTCGGATGCCGCCGCCGCAGCCAAGATCCCGCTGGTCTATGTCAACCGCGAGCCGGTCAACGTCGACACGCTGCCCGACAACCAGGCCTTCGTCGCCTCGAACGAAGCCGATTCCGGCACGCTCGAGACCAAGGAAGTCTGCCGCCTGTTCAAGGAAGCCGGCAAGAAGGAAGCCAATGTCTATGTGATCATGGGCGAGCTTTCCAACCAGGCCGCCGTGCAGCGCACCAAGGACATCGACGATGTGATCGCGACGCCGGATTGCAGCTTCATCAAGATCATCGACAAGCAGACGTCGAACTGGAACCGCGACGAGGCGCAGAACCTGATGACCAACTGGCTGTCGACCGGCAAGCCGTTCGATGGCGTCATCGCCAACAATGACGAAAGTG
>NZ_RZRP01001434.1:0-804 GCF_003997795.1 Mesorhizobium sp. M7A.F.Ca.US.005.03.2.1
GCCTGGTTACGGCAGCGGCTGCCGGGCTGCTCTATCTCCTGTCCGTTGCCGTCGCGCATTCGCCCGTTCTCTCCGTCTCGATTCTCGTCGTCGGACGCGCGGTGCTGGGCGGTGCCGAGAGCTTTATCATCACAGGTGGCGTGGCCTGGGGCCTGGCGCTCGTGGATGCCGGGCATTCGGGGAAAGTCATTGCATGGGTCGGCACTGCGATGTTCGCGGCATTGGCCTTCAGCGGACCATTGGGAACCATGTTGTTCACAGCCTACGGCTTTGCGGCGATAGGGCTGCTGACCACACTATTGCCGTTGCTCGTCCTGGGATCACTCATGCGAGCGCCGAACCCTCGGATACAGTTGCGGCAGAGAGAATCCGATTTGAGAGCGGTTTTTGACGCGGTATGGCTGCCAGGACTTGGTGCGGCACTCGCCAGCGTCGGCTACTGCTCAGTCCTTGCCTCAGCTCCCTTCTGTATGCCGACAATCATTGGCGACCGGTCTGGGTTGGATTACGGCGTTTGGAGCTGCGCTGATCGCAGCGCGTATGGTCTGCGGTCATTTGCCTGACAGATACGGCGGTGCAAAGATCGCCCTGCTGTTCGTGCTCGTGCAGTCAGCTGGGCTTCTGCTCATCGGGTTGGCACGAAGCAGTGTGCTTGCTTCCTTCGGAGCCGCGCTGGCGGGTCTAGGCTACTCCCTGGTCTACCCCGGGCTTGGCGTGGAGGCGGTTGGTGGCACATCTCCGGAAAACCGCGGCTTGGCGATGGGCATCTACACGGCCTTTCTGGACGTCGCGATGGCTCTAGGA
>NZ_RZRP01001435.1:0-802 GCF_003997795.1 Mesorhizobium sp. M7A.F.Ca.US.005.03.2.1
CTCCTGAACCGGCCGCACCACCCTGACCAGATCCACCGCGCCGATCGCCGCCACCGGCACGAAACACCACCAGGCGTCGTCGAAGGCGGCACCGACGTCGGGCGGCGCCGGAGCCCAGCCGACATCATTGCCGCCCTGACGCCAGACCACCCAGGCTGGCGCCCATTGATCGCCGGCGATCCACACCCAGCCGAAATCGGGATCATACGCCCAGCGGCCATAGTGATAGACGACATCGCCGAATGGCTCGGTGGACTGCCAGTACCAGCCATTGTCAGTCCAGACCCACCTGCCTTCGGTGTAGGGCCGCCATTGGGTATGCACCGAGGGAACCCAGACATCGCCGAAGCGGCTGGAGGTTCGCCATCCGCCATAGTTCGAAAGCCTTTCGCGGACGGTGACGGAAATTTCCGCCGCATGCGCCTGTGTTCCGGGCAGCACCAGCGGGCCGGTCACCGTCGCACTCAAGGCCATGACCGCGGCCATTGCTGCAGCACGTCCACGCCGGCCGAGAGAGTGGCGTGAAGACGCTTGGAAAAAGGATATGATAATCATAACGGGCTCCAGAGTTCCGCATCCAGAAAATCCCGGGAACCGCCCTGCTGCCCGCCACCGCTTCCCGGCTTCTCACCGATCGGTTGTTATCGGCCCCGGTGACCGCATTGCGGCATTTGACCATCAACTTTGCGCGACCGGCGCGGCATTCACAAATGGGACGGTCGTTTCCGGCGCCCGGGCGATTGCGAAACCGCCGGGTGATCCCATTTTGCGAATAAACCATTGAAACCGCTGGAAACTATGG
>NZ_RZRP01001436.1:0-798 GCF_003997795.1 Mesorhizobium sp. M7A.F.Ca.US.005.03.2.1
AGTCCGTGCAGATCGGGAATGTCCCCAGCCACAAAGAAGGATGTAATCTGCCGTTTGCCATCGCCGGTAAGTTTGGTGGAACCGAGCAGGCCATCCAAAACCACGAACGAATTGACAGGGCGGTCACCCTCACGCACCAGGTCGTAATTGGCAAGAAAATCCTTCTCCTGAATTTGGATGTCTTTCAAAACATCAATATCGCCCTCTCGGAGATCCGAGATGCTCTGGAGCTTGCGGATAAGTACATCCGAGGATGAAGTGGGTGACAAAGTGGCTACCTAGCTGATGTTGGTTATCGAACTTGCATCCGCGTCAAAAGTTCCGGATAGCCGTAACGAGGCGCCGGACTGCTGGTCGGGAACTGGGAATTCAGGATGCCGAGGCAGGTCCTTGGCCGGGACTTCATTGCACGGGGCACAGGAGTGCTGCACACCCATAATCGAGCCCCTCGAGCAGCGCATTAACCTATGACATAGGCTGCGCTCGCAATTGTCGCTGCGACATCACATGAGGTGGTTGATCCGCCAAGGCCTGACGCTGCAACCTCACCTATGAGGGCCAGATGGCTCCGGCCAGGCATCAGGCAAAAGGCGTCTCACCTGAAGCGAGAAATCCGGCCTTGCAAATGGGCATCTCAACGAGCCCGCTTGAGGTCCGGCCGCGCAATGTCGCCACACGGTTGACGAGCGGCTATCTATTGGCGTCACTCATGGTTCATCAGGCGTCTCCACAATCCGGCCTGGTGGGGAATCGAACTTTCTGCCGATCAGCGGGCTTTCGGATATGTCCGTCGGAAAC
>NZ_RZRP01001437.1:0-798 GCF_003997795.1 Mesorhizobium sp. M7A.F.Ca.US.005.03.2.1
ATCGACCCGAACGCCGATGCCGACGAGATGACGGCGCGCCGCCTGGCCGAGAGTTTCGCCGCCTATCTGAAGGCCTGCAAGCTCGACGAGCGGGCGCTTTCGACCTTGCCGCCCGGCCGCTTCCTGATGCCGGGCGATCTCGAAGGCTCGCCGGCCCTGACCTTCGCGCCACTGGCCGGGATCGACGACAAGCGCCCGCGCGCAGGCTCGCTGCACGCCATGATGGACAGGCGCTATGAGGCCTACAAGACGCATGTCGTCAAACCCTTTTTCCGGGAACACATCACCCGCCTCGACCGCCAGATCGTGCTGATCGACGCTATGCAGGCGCTGAACGCCGGCCCGGGCGCCATGGCCGACCTGGAACGCGCGGTGACCGAGATCCTCAGCTGTTTTCGCCCCGGCCGGGGCAGCTTCCTCACCGATCTGTTCTCGCGGCGCATCGACCGCATCCTGGTTGCCGCGACCAAGGCCGACCATCTGCATCACGAAAGCCATGACCGGCTGCAGGCGATCGTGCGGCGGCTTGCCGACCGCGCCGTGGCACGGGCGAATTTCACCGGCGCCGATGTCGATGTGGTCGCCATGGCGGCGGTGCGCGCGACGCGCGAAGGCACCGTCAGGCAAGGCCGGGAGACGCTTCCCGTCATCATCGGCACGCCGATAGCCGGTGAGAAGATCAACGGCGAAACCTTCGATGGAAAAACTGAAACAGCCATATTTCCCGGTGACTTACCGGAGAATATTGATGCGGTTTTCGATGTTTCGGGAGCCGATCACAGGCAGGACTCCGCGGAC
>NZ_RZRP01001438.1:0-794 GCF_003997795.1 Mesorhizobium sp. M7A.F.Ca.US.005.03.2.1
CCTTTCATCCTGGCCGAAGACCCGACATCGGCCGGCCGGCTGACGCTGTGCGCCGACCGGGCCAGCAATCGCATCGTCGACCAGCTGCTGGCGCCGTTGCGCGACGACAAGATCCTGCCGTTCTTCGCCGGCAACGAGCCGACCGAAGCGACCAGACAGGCGCTCGCCTTCTGCAACCAGTTCCAGATCGACTTCCGAGCCACCCGCGAGATGGTCGAAAAGATCGATGCGCACGGCCTGTTTTCGCCGCGCCAGAGCAAGGTGACGCTGGAGGGTGGCGAGGTGCTCAACCTCACCGACTTCCAGGTGATCGACGAGCCGGCCTTCAACAAATTGAGCGACGAGGCGTTTCTCGACCTGCGCAAATCAGGCGCGCTCGGCCTGCTCTATTGCCACCTCGCCTCGACCAACAGCTGGACCTCGCTGGTGCATCAGGCATCGCTGCGGAAGGCGGATGGGGCGAAGGGCTGACTGTGAAAAGCTTGCGCGGTCGATCGTCTGGGCGGACAGGCGGCTAGGCAGCAACCCTTCTGTCGTGCCGCCCTTCCCTGATCTCCTCGGCGAGCTTGTCGCAGAACGCGTCGAGATCGCCGGGATTGCGACTGCTGACGAGCCCCTGGTCGGTGACGACTTCGGTGTCCTCCCACAGACCGCCGGCGTTGATCACATCGGTCTTGATCGATTTGTAAGACGTGACCCGGCGACCCCTTACGATGCCGGTCTCGGCGAGAAGCCAGGGCGCATGGCAGATCGCGCCGACGACCTTCTTGGCCGACCAGAACGATTCGACGAAG
>NZ_RZRP01001439.1:0-791 GCF_003997795.1 Mesorhizobium sp. M7A.F.Ca.US.005.03.2.1
GGTTTTGATCGTATCGGCCATTGCGGTGGACTTGTGGGCGCCATTGCGCTTGTAGCGCTGGCACTGCTTTTGACTTTGTCGGCCGCCAGTGCTGAACGCCGTGTTGCGTTGGTCCTTGGCAACTCCCAATATGAGCATGCGCCGGCGCTGACCAATCCGGTACGCGACGCCCACGCCATGGCCGAACGCCTCGAGAATCTGGACTTTGAAGTCGTTTCCGGCTTCGATCTGACCAAATTGCAGACCCAGACGACGATTGCGCAATTCGCAAAGCAGGTGCGCGGCGCCGATATCGCCCTTTTTTTCTACGCCGGCCACGGGTTGCAGGTTTCAGGCAGCAACTACCTTCTTCCGGTCGACGCAGCACTCGAGGACGAGACTTCGCTCGATTTCGAGGCGGTGCCCGTGGACTTCGTCCTGCGGCAAATGTCGCGCGAGACCAGCATAAGGTTGATTTTTCTCGACGCTTGCCGTGACAATCCGCTTGCCGAAGTGCTGGCAAAGACCGCCGGCGTGAAGGGAGCAAGAAGCGGCCTTGCCGAAATTCCCATCGAGAATGGTGGCGCCGGCACGCTTGTCGCGTTCGCCACCAGTCCCAATCAGGTCGCCTTTGACGGGTCGGGCCAACATTCGCCGTTCGCTTCGGCGCTGCTGGCGCATATGGGCGAAACAAACGTTTCCATCACCGAAGCCATGAACCGCGTTACCGCCGATGTCTTCAAGGTAACCGCCGGCAAACAGCGCCCCTGGAGCAATGTCTCGCTGACCACTGAGGTCGTCCTGCACAAGAT
>NZ_RZRP01000143.1:0-9912 GCF_003997795.1 Mesorhizobium sp. M7A.F.Ca.US.005.03.2.1
TATAAAGACAGCGGATTTGAGATTATCGGAGTCGCAGCTTGCGAAAAGGCTGCAACCGCGGACGAAGCGCGGACCAACGTGGATGCCTGGCTGACCGAGAAGTTCCCGAATCTGAATTATCGGACAGCGTTCGATTGCACTGGCGAAATGAAAAAGCTCTGGCTGGAACCCAGCTCTTCGTTCGGGATTCCCACCTCGTTCGTGGTCGACCGCGACGGCCACATCGCTTATATCGGCCACCCGGCACCTCTCGATGACGTTTTGCCGAAAGTCCTTAACGGCAGCTGGCGCAGCAGCTATGAAGCGAAAGCCGTCGATGCAAAGCGAATCTCGCGTGTGCGCGAATCGTCGCTGAGTCAGCCGATATACGCCAAACTTGGGCCGGCGATGCAGGACGAGGATTGGGCAGCGGCACTATTGGCCATCGAAGAAGGCCTCGCCGTGATGCCAGACTCTTTTGATTTTCGGCGGGTTCATGCGGATATTCTGCTTCACAAGCTGCGCGACATCAAAACCGGCTTGCCGCTTATGCGCGAATTGGTCGAGGACGCGATCAACAAAAAGTTCGAAGCGATGTCTTGGGTGGTGATGGCGCTGAACCAACTCTTCCATCCCACGATCGACAACTCCCATCTTCCGCATGATGATCGCTTTGCGATGGGCAAGGAGCTCTCCGAACAGATCCTGGAACTTAATCCTCCGCAAGGCGATGGAGACTTTAAATTCGGGTGTTACTTTCCGGTCGCTCAGTATTATTACGAGAGCGGCAACAAGGACCGGGCGATCGAGTTGATCGAGGTGGCAATCAAATCGCTGGACCATTCGGAGCCAGTGCCGGACCAAACCAAACAGCGCTACCTCACCTCGTTGCTCCAAGCCCTGGCCAACTACACGGGTGAGCCTGCCTGTCACGCGGGTCTCTGTGTGGCTCCGCAAAACAAGACTTCCGAAACTCAAAACGCTGTCACTTCCTGAGCAAGGATCGCGAAGGGCATGACAATTGGAATTGAACACCGGCAAATCCGCCCGCCCAGGCGCACTTCGCAGCAATAACGTCGATGCCGCAAAAGTGCGCGGCTTGCGGCAGGTGGAATTTCCATTGCGTTTACCTCGGGTCGAACCGCGGCGCAGGCGTTCGCGCCGCGGTGAAAGGTCTCGCATTGGTGGACGTGCTCGAGGTCGGCCACGGGACACTGTTGCGTGGGATCGGCTCGCCCAAGCCATTCCCCGCCCACGCAAGCGCCCGAACCACACATCGCAGAAAAAGAGATCGTCCTTCAAGAGGAGTACTGAAATTGGGGAAAAGCGAAATTCCTCATGAACCGGTTGGCCCTGCTGTCCACGGGGACGACGAGGCCCTTGCTTCCCCGTTCGTCAAATGCCTCCTGCGGCTCATTCGTACTCAGGATTCCTTCGGCTTATGGGAAGGCCATTCGGATGCCGAGCTGCTGGCCGAGTTCATCATCACCAAGCAACAGCAACGTGCGGTACCCTTTGGCGGCGATCCCGATCCTGACGCGCTGTGGAGGCTCGACATGTTTACACCGCCGTAGCGCTTGCGATCGAGGAGCGCTCCGGCGTGTCGACGTCGCCAATAATTGGAATGAAGCCCCTGCGGGCTTCCAGCGGTTGGGCGTTCTGTCGAGACGTCCACCGGTTCGGCTTCGAGACTTTCCGCAAACTTGCTGAGGCCGGTACGAAACTGGTCGACGATGCGACTGCAGCCATTGAAGCCTAGCCCGAGATGGAGCGCATCAACAAAACCATTGTTCCAGGAAGGATCTATGTCAGACCTAGATAGGATGAGGAAAAAAGTCTGAAAGCTCCAGTTGCGTGCAGCTATTGCCAAGATGGCATTGCAGGACCTCGTCGAGGGTCTGCCGGGCAAGTGGGCCGACATACAGGAAGTCGCCGAGAAAACCCAAGCCGTTTATGCCGAGTTGGATGTTGCCAAGAGAGAACTCGCTTCAATGAAGAATTTAGGATGATGCGCACATTCACCACCCGTGACGGCTCCATTTGGATGCCGCCGTACCTGACCTCCATCGATAGCAAATCTGCATCGGCTGCTGCCGTTGTTTCAAGGTCTGCTCGCGCGATGTCATGCATCTTCACGGCGTTGATGATGCGGGTGAAATCCTCGCCCCTGCGATGACGAGGACGACGATTTCGACGGCAAGCTCAATCGCATGATCATGGTTGTCGATGATGCCGGCCGCTGCATAGGCTGCGGAGCCTGCGGCCGCGTCTGCCCCAAGAACTGCCAGACGCATGTTGCGGCCGACGAGCTCGCAACATGATCTGGCGAAAACCAGGAGAACGGCGTTGCACTTCATCTTTTTGTCGGCTCGTGGGGCTGGTCCTGTGCAGCAATGCGTCGATGGTTTACTTCGCTTTGGATTCGATCCGTGTGGCAGTCGTCACGACGCTGGCCTGTTCGCTGCTGCTTCAGGCCTGCTATTTCGGCTGCGTGCTCTTTTTCGCGGACGTCGATGATCTGTAGAACTGTTCATTCGCTCCGCAGAGGGCCGGCGAATCCAATCTCTTCCTAAGCCCGTTGGCCGTAATCGAAAGACACGGGGCCGGCGAGTTCGTGCTCAGCTGCCACTGTGCTAGCAAGGGAACGGAATCCAATCCCGGAGCAGATGGCCAGAGTTGAGCGAAGACTGCGGTCGGAGCTCCTGCGCTTCCGGGTCTCCAAGGGGACGACTTTGCGAACCGAAGGGACTTTGAACCGTTGACGTGGCCAGCGTGCGGTAGGTTGGGCCAGCGACAGGGATCCCGGCCGGCCGGGAAGCACCGCCCTCTCAATGTGCGTTGACTTCGCTTCCTTTGGCGAAATGTGGGTAACGGCGAGGGCCGCACTCTTCCCGGGCCGTCGACATTCCCGCCCTTTTGGTGCGTGCGCCGTTAGGCGCGACAATTCGGTGCCCGCGTGTAACTGCGCGCATTCGCCGAAGCTTAGACGTGGTGCATTCCCGCTCGCCCGTTTGGCGGACAGTTCCGGCCGTGCTGGTTTTGCCGCCTAACGCCCGCCGCTCGTCACTGCCACACCCCTCTCCGGCAACGGCTCGGCGCATCGCGCAAGCCGGTTTAGCGATCAGGCCAGGCCCTTCGCGAGTTCCAACGCCTGCCGTTCGAAGAGGCGGCGGTAAATGCCACCATCGAGATTGATCAGGGCGGCATGATCGCCGTCCTCCATGATGCGGCCACGGTCGAAGACGAGCAGCCGATCGAGCGAGCGGACCGTCGACAGCCGGTGTGCGATGACGAGTGTGGTTCGGCCCACCATCAACCGATCCACCGCTTGTTGAATGAGCACCTCGGATTCCGAATCGAGGCTCGATGTGGCCTCGTCCAGAATAAGGATCGGCGCGTTCGCGAGGAAGGCGCGCGCGATCGCCACGCGCTGGCGCTCGCCGCCGGAGAGCTTCAAACCCCTTTCGCCGACCAATGTCCCATAGCCCTTCGGCAGGGGCGCGATGAATTCGTGGGCACTTGCCAGTCGTGCCGCTTGCTCGATCTCGGCCTGGCTCGCGCCAGGCCGGCCATAGGCGATGTTCTCGGCAAGCGACCTGTGAAACAGGATCGGCTCCTGCTGCACGATCGCGATCTGCGAACGAAGGGACTCTTGGGTCACCTCCGAGACGTCCTGACCGTCTATCAGGATCCGGCCGCCGCTCAGGTCGTAGAGTCTCTGGATCAGCTTCACGAATGTTGTCTTGCCGGAACCGGAGGGTCCAACCAACCCAACCCTTTCGCCAGCTTCAATCGACAGCGAACATTCGCTATAGAGCGGCAGGGGATGGTTGGCGTAGCGGAAGTGGACGTTCTCGAAATCGATACGGCCGTTCGTGATCCGGATCGGCTTGGCCTCTGGACGATCGGCAACATCCACCTGCTGATTGTGGATGGCCACCAGTTCTTCCATATCATTAACCGAGTGCTGCACGTTGCGGACATGCATGCCGGCATCACGCAGATAGCCCTGCAGGACGATGAAGGACGTGAGAACATATGCTATCTCGCCCGGCGTTGCCTGTCCATGCGACCACAGAAGCAGGGCATATCCGACCACCGCCACCCTGAGCGCAACCAAAGTTACGCCTTGGGTTGAGCCGATGATCGTTCCGCGCACCCAGCTCCGGCGCGCGCGGTGCCGCCATTTCGTCATGATATTTGCAAGCCGCTCGTCTTCGCGAACCTCTGCGCCGAAGCCCTTGACCACAGCGTTGCAACTGACCGCGTCCGCAAGCGCGCCGCTGAGCCTTGTGTCCCATCGGTTGGCAAGGCTCGCCGCTGGCGCGACATAGCCGAGCGACAGCGAAATCGAAAACGCAAGGTAGACGAGAGAGCCGCAAGCAAAGATCACGCCCATGACCGGCCAGTGCCAGCCGAGCAGCACCGTCGAGCCGATCAAGATGACAAACGACGGGAGCAGCGTGACGAGTATCGTGCTGTTGAGGAGGTCGAGCGCCCACATGCCGCGCGTTATCTTGCGCACTGTCGAGCCGGCGAAGCTGTTTGCATGCCAGTCTGTCGAAAAGCGCTGCACATGATGGAACGCTTCGGTCGCGACGTCGGAAATCATTTTCAACACCAGGTCGCTCAGGCCAATGAAGGCGACGTGGCGCATGGCAATGCCACCGAGTGCCAATGCAATCGGTACAGAGAATGCTGCAACAGCTGAATCCGAAGCTGGTGCTGCCGCATTAGCAGCACGAGAAACAGCGTCGATGAGTCGGCCAGAATAGAGCGGCATCAACACGTCAGCCAGCGTGGAGGCGAGCATCGCGGTCATGATGATCGCGAGCCGGGCCGGCTGCCTGTTCCAGAGGCGAACAGTGAAGGCGAAAACGTCGCGACAAGTGGCGCCGCGCCCATGGACGGGGAAACGTCTCATAGTTTCCAAGCGGGCGCATCAACACGCTCGGTCCCAAAGACGATAAAAGACAAAACTGGAATTTCGACCTCCCCCATAACAGCATCAATTTTGGCGGGCAGCTCTTGCCGCCTCACGACGGTGAGTTCAAAAGTCGTGCCAACTGAGCGGGAACATCCGAAGGACAAATTCAGCAGGTTACCGAGCCTGGAGAAAGTCAGCCGCCATCCAGTCGATACGATTGCTACGGCTGCTCAACTCGGGAGATTGGAAAAGAAGGTCGATGTATCGATTGAATTTTGAGCTTGTTCTTGCCTCGATCAAATAAGTACAGTTGCAATGCAGCTTTCTCAGGCCCGGCACTTAGGTGCTGATTTCAAAAGCGCGCCGCGAATACTTTCCTGCCCATATTCCGTCAATCGAATGCTCGACTGTCGGATTGTGCGCTCCCCGACACAGTGCTGTCGGTTCGCCTCCTGGGTACCTCCCCCGTCGATTGACGACCTGAAGGAGAAGCTTCGCTCGCAAGCTGGCACGACTCTTGAGGGTACTCCAGGTGGCGGAAGGAACTCCGGCTCGAGTCCCGTTGACTTCGGATGTTGCGAGGCTGGGTTGGAGCAAACTGTGCACCAATGAGAACGCAATGAAGGAGACATCATGGAACTCCGGCGGATTGCGGTGGAGTTAGACCTATTCCTCAAGATGACTGATGATGTCGCTCAATCCGAACAGTTGTTCGAACTGTTGTCTGCGTTTGCGCTGAATTTCGATTGCCCGTGGATTGCCTATGGGCCGCTCGCATCAGAGAGGGCTTTCAAGCCGAACCGGGAGGGTTCTGTGGTGATGTGGAATTATCCTGCTGAATGGCAGGAGCGCTACTCGAGAATGGGCTATGCCAAAATAGACCCCCTCATCAAGAAAGGTCGAAAGGAGGCGGGACCCTTTCGATGGAGCGAGGTGTATACTGATGAAAACATAACTGAAGATGGACGCCGCGTCTTGGACGAAGCAGCAACATTCGGCTTGAGGTCAGGCGTTACCGTCCCATTACATGGCCCTGGTGGCAGCTTTAGGTTTGTGAGTTTTGCTCAATCCTCGGACTGCGAATTGCAGAATAGAGCGATCACCTACCTGCAAATGGCCGCGCTGCGGTTTCATCGGATGGTTACGAAGTTCGACACTACGACTGCGTCGGAACGAGCTCATAACCTGTCTCCGAGAGAAATAGAGTGCATTGATTTGGTGTCACAAGGAAAATCATCTTGGGAAATAGGAACTATTTTAGGCAGATCACGAAATACGATAGATTTCCATTTAAAAAATGTAATGCGGAAGTTGGATGCGACCAGCAGAACGGTAGCTGTTGTAAAAGCTTTGAACCTTGGGATTATCCAACCGCCGTAGGTGCGCAGCTAGTTCTCCGCCCGTAGTAGCGCGCGTGATAGCCGAGACGCTCCGGCGTGCGCTCGCTCTTCGAAGCACCCAGCGCCTCGTCCATCTCGGCCTCGAGCACCTCCTGCATCACGGCGCGAATCACCTCGTGCAATCCATCCGGCTTCGAAAGCAAAATGTCGTTGACGCTGCTACGGCGGATTTATCTTCAGGCTTGGTCCTGGTGGCGATGCTGAGTTCGCTTCGCTGAGATTGGGCGGTCATGACAGGGTGGTGTTCAATGTCACCGATTCCTGGAAGAAATTACCATCCGTATTAAGCGACTGACGATGAGTGATGTGTGTCCAAAATCTGACAGCTGTCAGAAAACATTTCGGGTTCAATACAGCGGAGCGTCTTAGCCCTGTCGGGCTTTTCGAAGCCTATCTCGCAGTAACTGCGCGCCAGGCGCACTAGCTCGGCCTTTGCTGGTCGATGTGCGGCAATATAGTGTGAGGGCTGACCCGCATGAGAACACGGAACTCGCTCGATGAAGGATGATCGACGGCATCCAGAAAGCTTCTCTCCGGCGGGTTCGAGGGTGCTGCGCGCGCATCTCGGCGACGGGCCAGCGACCAACGGTTGAGGCTACATCTCCGGAGCGAGTGATGCCTCGAAAGATGCAATGCTGTCTCTGGTCCGACGCGCTGGAAGTTTGTGAAGGGTCGGCCCGGCAAATCGGTGAACCGGGCGGCTTAGGCTGCCAAAAAGGGTAGATGTCTGCGTTGCCTCGGTAGATCAGCAGGCGGTATCAGAAAGCCAAAGGCACACGCACACCATCGTGGCGCTTCGCAGGAAGTAGATGGGAGTAATCACCAGTGATTTTACCGGAACTTCGCTCAGCAAACACAGCCGGCAGGGTTTTGGAGATAACGACGACCACGGGATGCGTCGTAGGATGTTCATATTGTCCCCAGGACAAGTTCGCGGTCCGGCAAAGAAAAGTGTCTCATGCGAGTCATCTGGATCTTGAAGATTTCAAGCGGTGTCTGGCCCGCGTACCGACTTCCGTCGACATTGGTTTTGCGGGATACTCCGAACCTTGGCTCAATCCGGACTGTACCGAAATGGTGGAGCACGCCTTCGCCAAAGGCCATGGCATCAGGATTTTTACGACGCTGGTGGGAATGAACGGGCAGGACCTGCAGCGATTGCAAGCCTTGCGCTTGGGCGTATTCGTGGTCCATGTTTTCGATGACGGCACCTACATGAACAGCCGCCTGGTCGGAGACAAGTATCGCGATCTGGTTCGTCAACTCGTCGACGCGGACATCCCCTTGATCCGATTCGTGGCCTTGGGCGAGCCCCACCCAGATATAGCCGACATTATTCCTACCGAAGCCCTGATAAAAGCGCGGCCGGTGAGCAGTAGGGGTGGAAGCGTCGACCCTAAGATCGTTGCACCACGTCAGCCAGTGGTCGGAGCCCTAACCTGCGTGGACGCACGACAGTATCGGAATGTTCTTCTTCCAAACGGCGACGTTACCCTGTGCTCTATGGATTTTGAACGGCGTCACGTATTGGGCAACCTTCTATATGAGGGTTACTCCGCTCTGTTTGAAAAGCCAGTTTTTCGCGAAATCGTCGACCGCATGAATGGAGCAGATGGTTTTCTGCTTTGCAGGATGTGTGAATTCGCCGACCCAAACGACCGGACCTGAGTGCATGCCGGCCGAGAGGGCGTGCCTGGCAGTGCGGATGGCCCCACGACAGATGCACCTGCCCGCGACGCCATCGTGTTTTCACGTTACGCCAGTATGTTCCTGTAGGCGCGGCAGTGGGCCTCGAGCATTTCGGAGACGAGCTCATCGAAAGGTCTTCGCCTTCCAACCGAGCTTGTCGGCCTGCCTAGCTTGAGGTAACGCCGATCACAGGTCAACCATCGGTCGGATGGAAACAGTGTTAGTCGATCCCGATCAGAGCTTGATTGCTTACTCACGGCTCACCTCGTCAACGCCTTCACCCTCCCGGACGATCTCCTTTTCGACTCGCCTGAAGGCAGCAGCCCAGCTGCGGCCGGGGATGGTTGCCGTCGCGGTAGTGGACGTTCTCGAAACCGATGCGGCCCTTCGCCAGCGCGTCTCCCGGTTGCTTCCGCCTGGCCTACGAACGGGCTTTCCGTCAAGGGGGTCCACGGCGGCCCCGCCCTCTTGATCCGGCGGCTCGGGCCAGTCATCGCGCAAGAGATCGGAATCCGCATTCTTCTCAAAGAGAGCGTGGCTTTCGCTGTGTCATCGGTCATCAAATAGTTTCTTGAATCAGGTTGGTGTCCGCAGCCCGAGGTTGAACGGCGAATATTGATGACCGCCGCGAAGCCGCTCGCTCGCTACGGCGCTATTGAGGAGCGCGCTCGCGAGCGGCTTCGCTACCGCCGAGCGACACAACCTCTGGCGACGCGACCCTGCTGATCTCCTTGGACTCATTCATTTGTCCGGAGCGCTATGGGCAGCGAAGGGTGGGTACGTCAACTACCTGATGCCATAGTAGCGATGCTTTCGCGGAAGCTTTAGAAGCCATCCTGTTGCAGCACATTCGAAAGCATCCGAATGGAGGGCAACGCAACCCAACAATATTTGATGAGGATGCCGGCATCACCAGACCAAACCCAGACCAAACAAAGCTGCCTCCGGCATTCTGCTTCAACGTTAAGCGACGAACATCTGCCGCAAACCACTAGCCATTAAACAGCTCTCTTCTTTGAAAGACTATGTGCAGAGGACTTGATATGGACACCGACGCTTTCACGGCTCATGAATCTAACGTTCGTCGTTATTGCCGGGCGTTCCCCACCGTCTTTACGAAGGCCCTTGGGGCGACGATCTGGGACGAGACGGGTAAGCCCTTTATCGATTTCCTGGTGGGTTCCGGCGCACTCAACTACGGGCACAACAATCCGGATATTATGGCGCCAGCGATTGAATATCTCGTCGGTGAGAACATTCTTCTGTCGCTTGATATGCATACGGCGGCAAAGCGTGACTTCATTGAAGGGTTCGTCGATTGGATCCTGAAACCCAGAGGCCTTTCGTACAAGATTCAGTTTCCCGGGCCGACCGGCACGAACGCCAACGAAGCGGCGCTGGCGCTGGCGCGAAAATACACCGGCCGCTCGAGCGTCATGGCCTTTACGAATGCGTTCCACGGCATGTCGCTCGGCTCTCTAGCGGTGTCGGGCTCGGCCTCAACCAGGGAACTGGGAGGCGTCGCTCGCCACGATGTGATCCGTGTTCCCTATGACGGCTATCCGAGCCAAGCTTTCGATTCCGCCAGTTACATCGACAGCGTTTTGAGCGACCCGGGGAGCGGCATAGAAAAGCCTGCCGCAATCATTCTGGAGACCATCCAGGCCGAAGGCGGCATGAACGCCGCATCCGCAGCTTGGCTCACGGAAATTCAGCGCATTTGCCGTACGCACGGCATTGTTTTTATCGTCGACGATATTCAGGCGGGTGCGGGCCGAACTGGCGATTTCTTCTCATTCGAGTCCGCGAAAATCGAACCGGATATTGTGTGTCTTTCCAAGTCCCTAAGCGGTTCAGGTAGTCCGTTGTCCATCGTTCTGATTCGACCCGACTTGGACATATGGAAGCCCGGAGAAC
>NZ_RZRP01001440.1:0-791 GCF_003997795.1 Mesorhizobium sp. M7A.F.Ca.US.005.03.2.1
GGCCTATTATTTTCGATTGCGACGGCGTTCTTGTCGACAGCGAGCCTCTGGCCGCCCGCGCCTATGAGCGCGTCTACGAAAAGCACGGCATGCCCGGCGTCAACACCAGCATCATCGCCCAATGCATCGGCATGAAGCAGTCCGATATCATCGCCAGGATCAAAGATTTGACCGGCCACCAGTTTCCGGCGGCGGCGGACGGCGACATCTGGGCCGAGACCAAGGTGCTGTTCTCGCAGGAATTGAAGCCGACACCGGGAATCACTGCCTTTCTGGAGGCGCTTGCAGGCGACCGCTGTGTCGCCTCGTCCTCCTCCGTCGAGCGCATAAACCACAGCCTTGCGGTGACCGGGCTGGCGCGTTTCTTCGGCGATGCGATCTACAGTTCCTCGATGGTCAAGAACGGCAAACCCGCGCCGGACATCTTCCTCTTCGCGGCGGACAAGATCGGCGCCAATCCCGTTGACTGCATCGTCATCGAGGACTCGCCCTTCGGCATCCAGGGCGCGATCGCCGCCGGCATGACGGCGATCGGCTACACCGGCGGCGGCCATACCTATGCCGAGCACGCCGCGCGACTGACGGCTGCCGGTGCCGATTTCGTCTGCGCCGACTGGCAAGAAGTTAGCCGGCAATTGGCTAGGTTTGGTGTGCCGGCCTAGTTTAGACGATACTTTGTGAATCCACGGCTGGCCCATTCGCCAGGCGGCACGAGTGAGCCCACACGGAAGTTGAAGGACAGGACCCTCGTCGCATCGGCGTCGACTTCGCATCGGAAATTTAGGTTGTAC
>NZ_RZRP01001441.1:0-791 GCF_003997795.1 Mesorhizobium sp. M7A.F.Ca.US.005.03.2.1
TGGATGCCGCGATCGGCAGCAGCGCTGTCAGGAGCGACGTCGGTCACCACCAGCCCCTTGCCGTTTTCGGACTTGGTGACGGTCAGGCCGAGATCGGCCAGCGTGTCGGGCTTTGCCGGAGCGGCAGGCTGCGACTGGTCGACAGAGGCCTGCTTGTCGCTCGAGGGCAGTTTGCCGAGATCGACCTTGACCGTCTGGCTCTTGCCGTCGCGCCACACGGTGACGTCAACCGACTTGCCAGGCGAGTAGGCGCCGATCAGCCGTGCCAGTTCCTTCGGCGAAGCGACGTCCTTGCCGTTGACCTGGGTGATCACGTCACCGGCCGTGATGCCCGCCTTCTTGCCGGGACCATCGTCCTGGGCACTGGAAACCAGTGCGCCGTTGTTGGACTTCAGACCAAGCGACTCAGCGATGTCGGAGGTGACCGGCTGGATTTCGACACCGAGCCAGCCGCGCTGAACGGAACCGCTCTTCATCAGGTCCTGAACGACCTGCTTGGCGGTCGAAGCGGGAATGTCGAAGGCGATGCCGACGCTGCCGCCGGACGGCGAGAAGATCGCGGTGTTGATGCCGACGACCTGGCCGTTGAGGTTGAAGGTCGGGCCGCCAGAATTGCCGCGGTTGACCGATGCGTCGATCTGGATGAAGTCGTCATAAGGGCCAGCGCCGATGTCGCGGCCGCGGGCGGAGACGATGCCGGCGGTGACGGTGCCACCAAGGCCGAACGGATTGCCGACGGCCACCACCCAGTCGCCGACGCGAACCTTGGAGTCATCGGCGAAGTCGACATA
>NZ_RZRP01001442.1:0-791 GCF_003997795.1 Mesorhizobium sp. M7A.F.Ca.US.005.03.2.1
GCTCGCCCGCCTCGCGCCATTTCAGCGAACGGGGCGTGCCCATCAGCCGCTTGAAGATCTTTGAGTAGTGACCGGAATGGAGCACGATCAGGCCCATCCCTTCCCACACCCGCTTCTGCACCCGCTCGACGATCTCGTCCTTGACCTCGCCATGCGCCGCGTGGCCCCACCACAAAAGCACGTCGGTGGCCGCCAGGCGCTTTTCGCTCAGGCCGTGCTCGGGCTCCTGCAAGGTGGCGGTGGCCGCCTCGATGCCCTTGTCCTGGTTGAGCGCGGCGGCGATGGTGCCGTGCATCCCCAAGGGATAGAGTTCGCGCACGGCTTCATTGGTCTGCTCGTGGACGTTCTCGCCCCAAACGATCGCTTTTGTCGGCATTTTCATCTCCCAAAGCGCTTTAAATAGCACGCCCAAGGAGATTGAGAAGGTCCGATGCGATCTGGCCCGATGGAATACTAGGTCTTGCGCTTCTTGCGCCCCGGCACGGTCTTGGCCTTGCCCGGTTTCGCCGGTGCGCCGGGGATGGCGGTTCCGGTAATGGATACCGGATCGCTGGCCGGGAACGTGTCTTCAAGGCCTTCCTCGAGTTCCTCTTCGGCGCTCGGGGCTTCATGTCGCTCATGTTCGAGCGAGCGGACGGCCGATGTCTTTTTGACCGGCGACTTCGGCGCGGAATTCGACGGCATCGGCATTTCTCCCTCGGCGTGCGGATGCAGAACGAGCGTGCCCTGCAAAACGTTCCGAGTTCAGACCGCCGCGTCGCGCGATCCCTCGGACAGGAAAGTAAAGACAT
>NZ_RZRP01001443.1:0-247 GCF_003997795.1 Mesorhizobium sp. M7A.F.Ca.US.005.03.2.1
TCGTTCAGCCAGGCATCGAATTTCGGGCGCGGCTCGGCGATGATGAAGGTGCCCATGTTGGCGTGCTGCGCACCGCAGAATTCAGCGCATTGACCACGGTAGACGCCTGGCTTGTCCGCCTTGAGATCCAGGACGTTCATGTGGCCCGGGATAAGGTCGAGCTTGCCGGCCAAGCTTGGGATCCAGAAGGAATGGATCACATCGGTCGAGGTCAAAAGCAGCCGCACCGGCTCGCCGGCAGGGATAT
>NZ_RZRP01001444.1:0-518 GCF_003997795.1 Mesorhizobium sp. M7A.F.Ca.US.005.03.2.1
AAAAAAAACATAGCATCCTCGTAGCGCACCTCCCACCACCACTGGTGCCCGGTCACCCTGATTGTCAGCGCAGCCTCCGAGCCGATCGCAGCCAGCGTCCTGTTGGCGAAAAAGCTTAGCAGCGTCAGTCCGATCAGGATGATGGTGGTCACTCCGACGGCGGACACGACCACGCGCATCTTGCCGCGTTCGGCCGCTTCGTCGAGTAGGAGGGGTTCATCGCCGGAACGCGATCGCATGACCAGCGGTGCTGCGAGAGCGATCATCACCAGCGCCCAAACAACCGCGCAAAGCGCGGCAAAGAACCAGATGAGCCAGGCCAGCTCGCCGGCTGCGGGGCCCTTCGGGTCAAGCGCCGACTGCCAGCCTGCGCATCCCTGCAGAAACAGGACACAGAAGGCGAAGGCCATCGAGGCCGGGCGCTTCACGGTGATTTGCCCAGTGTCGCGGCATCCGGCAGGCGGTTTTCCGAGGGATGCACCATCATGTCGTCATTGCGTTGCGGCGCGGCGGAAGAC
>NZ_RZRP01001445.1:0-789 GCF_003997795.1 Mesorhizobium sp. M7A.F.Ca.US.005.03.2.1
CGCTGATATCGGTCAGGAGCGTCGGAGGCGGGGCAGCGAACCCGGCCTGGACGGCAATCCGGCGTCGCAGGCTCGGCGTCGATTTCCTGCCCGCGCTTTCCGACGAGGCCGCCGCCGGCACGGCGCGGCTGGCGCTGATGAGTGCAAGCCGGGCAGGACTCCTATGAGCGCGAAAACGATCGAACGTCTCGACGGCCTCGGGCCGCTGGCGGAGCGCTATAATGTGTTTCTGCTCGACCAGTTCGGCGTGCTGCACGACGGCACGCGGCCCTATCCAGGCGCAGTGGCAGCGCTATCGGCGCTGAAACGCGCCGGCAAGACCGTGGTGCTGGTTTCGAACTCCGGCAGGCGGGCTCAGCCCAATGAAAGCCGGCTCATAAAACTCGGCTTCGAAGCGGGAAGCTGGGATCATTTCGTTTCTTCCGGCGAGGTGGCGTGGCGATCCTTTGGGGAGATGGCGGCGTCGGGAAAGCTGCGCCCGGGGACAAAATGCCTGCTGATCAGCCGCGACAATGACCGCTCCGCGATCGAAGGCCTGCCATTTGCGCTGACCGGGTCCGGCGATGAGGCCGAGCTGGTGCTGATCGCGGCCAGCGAGGGTGACCGCTTTGACTTTGACCATTATCGCAGGCTGTTCGCGCCGGCGGCGGAGCGGCGGGTGCCGTGTTTCTGCACCAATCCCGACATCATCATGCTGACGGCCGTTGGCCCTCGCTTCGGCGCCGGCCGGCTGGCCGATCTCTACGAGAGCCTGGGCGGCAGCGTTACCCGCATCGGCAAGCCCGACAC
>NZ_RZRP01001446.1:0-783 GCF_003997795.1 Mesorhizobium sp. M7A.F.Ca.US.005.03.2.1
GAAAATCGGCTGATAGGCGCTGCGCAGCCGGAACTCGCCATACATGCCGTATTCGATGCCGACTTCGTCGACCCGGATCGCATCGCCGACATTGCGCCGCCGATCACCTCTCATGTCGCCACGCGGCGCCCAAAGGCCTTGACCGGCCGCGCCGAAGGCGTTGCCGCGGCAGCAGCCGACGTGTCGACGGCGGCAGCGACAGGCGCCTGCCCGGCCTTGTCGAAGACGCCAAAGCTGGTCGGCGCCAATTCGGGTCGCGCCAGCACGAAACCCTGCACCATCGACGCACCCGATTTCTCGGCGAGCTCCAGTTGCCAGCCCTCCTCGATGCCTTCGAACACCGTATGGATGCCTTGCTCCTCGAAGTTCTTCACCATGGTGGTCAGCAACGCGAAGCCGGCGCCGGACTCCATCAGTTGCGTGATCCAGTAGGCATCGAACTTGACGATATCCGGCTTCAACTCCTTGACCCGGTTGATGTCGGAATCGTCGGCGCCATAATCGTCGACGGCGATGCGAAAACCGTTGGCTCTCAGTGCCGCGACGAAGCCGTGCAAGGCTTCCTGCGACGCCGATCGCTGCTCGGTCACCTCGCAGACGACGCGGCGCGGGTCGATGCCGGCCTCGTGCAGCACGAGCCGCATTTCGCGCAAGGCAGCGTCGGCAACAGTGCGTTCGGTGAACACCGACGGGTCGAAATTAACAAAGATCGACGCTTCCCGCGGCAGGCAGGCACCGGCGTTGAGAAGATGCAGCGTCCTGGTCAGCGCCTCGATATGCAGC
>NZ_RZRP01001447.1:0-782 GCF_003997795.1 Mesorhizobium sp. M7A.F.Ca.US.005.03.2.1
CATCGAGCGGAACCAGGCAGGTGGCGACGGGCATCACACCGTCGAGCAGCCCTGCGAGCGCCTTGTCAAGGGTGGTGAGCGCGCCTGTCGGAGAAAGTGTTCTCGTCATGGCCCGATAGTGAAGCAGACCCGAGCCGGTTTGCAACAAGCTTCAGGAACGCTCGTGCTGCGCGTTTGGGAAGAAGAGCTGTTGGCCGTCGATTTTGTACTCGCTGATCGCCTTCTGCCCCTCCGCAGAGATCAGCCAATTGATGAAGCGCTGGCCGGCCTCCGCTTTGACACTTGGATGCTTCCGCGGATTCACCAGCATGACGCCATACTGGTTGAACAGCCGCTTGTCACCCTCGACGGCAATGCCCAACTCGCCCCGATTCTTGAATGACAGCCAGGTACCACGATCGGAAAGCGTATAAGCGTTCATGGCGGCCGCGGCGTTGAGCGCCGCTCCCATGCCCTGGCCGATCTCCTTGTACCAGGTGCCCTTGGCCGCCTCGATGTCGATGCCGGCCGTTTTCCACAGACTCAATTCGGCCGAGTGGGTGCCAGACCTGTCGCCGCGCGATACGAAGGCCGCTTTCTTGGCTTCGATGGCGATCAGCGCGGCTGCGATATCCTTGGTCCCGCTGACGCCTGCTGGGTCGCTCTTGGGCCCCACGAGGACGAAGTCGTTGTACATCACGTCGAAGCGCTTCACCCCGAACCCTTCCTCGATGAACTTCTCCTCCTGCGCCTTGGCATGGACAAAGACCACATCGGCATCGCCGCGCCGACCGGTGTCGAGC
>NZ_RZRP01001448.1:0-781 GCF_003997795.1 Mesorhizobium sp. M7A.F.Ca.US.005.03.2.1
GTCGGCGATCTCGATCGGTTCCGGCGGACCGGTCGGCGCGGAAGGACCGATCATCATGACAGGCGGCGCGATCGGCTCGCTGATCGCACAGATGCTGCCGGTCAGCGACAACGAGCGCAAGACCCTGCTGGTGGCTGGTGCGGCAGCGGGCATGACCACGGTGTTCGGAACACCGATCGCCGCCATCATGCTGGCGGTCGAACTGCTGCTATTCGAATGGACCCCGCGCAGCTTCATTCCGGTGGCGGTCGCGGCCGTTATCGCCGAGGTCGAGCGCACCATGCTGCATCTGCCCGGGCCGATCTTTCCGTTTCAGGGCGGCATGGAGGTGTCTTTTGTCGGCCTTGCCGGCTGGGTGGCGATCGGCGTTTGTGCAGGACTTCTGTCGGGACTGCTGACGCAGATGGTCTACGCCTGCGAGGACGGTTTTCAGAAGCTGCCGATCCACTGGATGTGGTGGCCGATGCTTGGCGGCCTGGTGGTCGGCATAGGCGGGCTGATCGAACCGCACGCGCTCGGTGTCGGCTATGACAACATCACCGACATGCTGGATGGCCGCACCGTCGCGACGGCGGCACTCCTGCTGCTGGTGGTCAAGGCGATCATCTGGTCGGTAGCGCTCGGCTCGGGAACGTCGGGAGGTGTGCTGGCGCCGCTGTTGATCATGGGCGGGGCTATGGGCGCTGTGCTCGCCGGCGTTCTGCCTGCCGCGGATCCGGGTTTCTGGGCGCTGCTGGCAATGGCCGCCACCATGGGCGGCACGATGCGCGCGCCGCTGACC
>NZ_RZRP01001449.1:0-779 GCF_003997795.1 Mesorhizobium sp. M7A.F.Ca.US.005.03.2.1
GCTCTACAACACCCGCGGCGAGGTGCCGGAAGGCGATGTGACCGTGCCGCTCGGCAAGGCGGCAACCCTGCGCGAAGGCAGCGATATCTCGATATTCGCCACCTCCAAGATGGTGGTCGAGGCACTGAAAGCCGCGGATCTTCTCGCAGCCGACGGTGTTTCGGCCGAGATCGTCGATCTCCGGTCGCTGCGCCCGCTGGATGTCAACGCCATCGTCGCCTCGATCGCGAAAACGCACCATGCCGTGGTGGTCAACGAGGGCTGGCGCTTTTGCGGCTACGCCGCCGAGCTTTCGGCAACGATCATGGATCACGCCTTCGACGAGCTGGACGCGCCGGTCGCGCGCGTCACGCTGCCGGACATGCCGATCCCCTATTCCGAGCCGCTGGAAACGGCGATGCTGCCAAGTGCCGAGAAGATCCGCACCGCCGCGCTGAAGACGCTGAAGTGACGGAGGCGGCGGCGATGGCGACCCATCCGATCAGCATCGACAGCGCCGGCGGCGAATACATGGAAGCCGTGCTGGTGATCGCCTGGGCGGTGAAGCCAGGCGATCCGGTCAAGGCCGGCGATCTGGTCGTCACCGTCGAGACGGCCAAGGCCGCGACCGAAATCGAAGCCGACCGCGACGGCTGGCTGGCTGAGATCTTCTTCGCCGAGGGACAGGAAGCGCCGGTGGGCGCCGTGCTCGGCACGATCGCGGACGAGAAACCGATAGTTGGCGAGAAGCTGATCGCTGGCCAATCCGCTTCGATCGCGCCGGCCACGGCGACGGCTGC
>NZ_RZRP01001450.1:0-777 GCF_003997795.1 Mesorhizobium sp. M7A.F.Ca.US.005.03.2.1
GTCTATGGCTTCGGCATCAAGGGATTTACCCTGTCGATGATCGAGACGGCGATCGAGGTCACGCAAGGCCGCGTGCCGGGCTCGGTCATAGCGGAGATTCTCGATGCCGGCCGCGAGATGCTGAGCCATCCGATCGAGGCCTTGCCGCACGCCCGCGAGACGGTCGAAAAGCTTGCCGGCGCATTCCGCCTCGTGCTGATCACCAAGGGCGACCTCTTCGACCAGGAGCGCAAGCTGGCTGGCTCAGGCCTTGGCGATCTGTTCGACGCGGTCGAGATCGTCAGCGACAAGAATGCCGCCACCTATAGCAGGCTCTTCAACCGCCACGGCGATGGTCCGGCGAAAAGCATGATGGTCGGCAACTCGCTGAAGTCGGATGTGGTGCCGGCCATCGAGGCCGGCGGGTGGGGTGTTCATGTGCCGCATGAACTGACCTGGGTGCTGGAGCATGTCGAAGCGCCGGTAACCGAATCGAGGTTCCGCCAGATATCCGATCTCGGACAACTGCCCGGACTGATCGAAAGCATCATCGATCCCTGATCGCCGGGCGATCCGTGGTCGCCCGGCCTTACCTGGTTTCGATTCCGGACGGAAAAACCGCTATACACTTTCCCGCAATTGCCTCAGCGGCCGATCAGGCGATCGATCACCGGTTGCAACCGTTCGGGCGTGATCGGCTTGGCGATCACCACGTCGATGACACCAGACAGGCCCAGGCTTTCCGTGGTGCCATTCTTGGTTGACAGCAGGATTACCGGTGGCAGCGATTTGCCCGAG
>NZ_RZRP01000144.1:0-9898 GCF_003997795.1 Mesorhizobium sp. M7A.F.Ca.US.005.03.2.1
CCATACAGGTCGCCTCATGCGGATACTATCCTTCCGCCTTGAAGTTTCTGGCTTCCTTCTCGACCTTGGGGTTGTCCTTGCCATGCTTTTGCATGAGCTCCTTGGCCTGCTTGGGTGAGACGTCGGTGGTCTCTGCCAAGCGCAATGCCTTCTTGTCCTTGCTTTCGGTCTTCTGCTTCTTGGCCGTCATGGCTCTTGAACTCCCTTGAAGCCTTTTCCGATCGATCTTTGCCGGTGCGAACACCTGAGCATGTTCAGATGAACACTGTCGTTGCCTGGCTTGCTTCGACGACGAGACGTCAACGAGACGATGCCGGTCAGGTTCCGTGCATCGCCTGCTCATGTCCAAACTTGTCACGCCACGCGGCGGTACCGATGGCGGTCGCGGATGAACTCATTGAAGAAGCGGCCTTTTGAGGAAGCTTTGGTGAAAGCGGCATAAGTTGCCGGTGCAACATCCTCATATTCGTAGCGTCTGCCGCTCGGCACAAACCAGACCGACAGGATCCTGGTGGCGGGATCGTATTGCGCATTTCGGATCACGGTCGATGGCATGGTCGCACCCGACAGGTCTGCCCGAATAACCCGTTAGCGATCGTCAGGTTCCGCCGATATCCTGGCGTCACGCACCGCGACTACCGGTCGCGCGGGTTGCCGAACTTCGGGTCGCGCTTCCTTGAATATCGGTCGATGCGTGGCAGGCTGTCATCAAACTCGATCCACGGCAGCCTCAGGTCCCAATAGGCATGGGCTTGCGGCCGAAACCCTTCAGGGTTGTCAAAGAAGCCGATCGTCACATAGAACTCGTCCGGCAGGCCTTCGTCGCTATAGCCTATCGAGCTTCCACAGTCTGGGCAGAACGTGCGGGTGACGCCTGGCGTTTGGGAAAAGGCCTTCGGCGTCCCTCTGAGGAGCTGAAATTGCTTCGGCCGGTAACCAACCCAGATCGTCAGCGGACTTCCGATGGCCCGGCGGCAATCGTCGTCGTGATCGTAGCATATCCAGAAAGGCTCTCCGTCCAGGGCTGCGGCGATCCCTCCGCAGAAGCAGGCTCCGGTTTCGCGCCGCATCGTCTGTCCACCCTGTTGCGCCTAAGAGAGAGCGGCCGAGTGGCCGCTCCCGTTCAAGGTGAAGTCCTTGAAATCATGCATCGTGATGCTCGGGCATGCTCTTGAGCTGATCCTTGGTCCAGTTCGTCACCGCGTGAACGTCGCCGTCTTCATCGCGCATGAATTCCAACTGGCTTGCGGGAACGGCCACCGGCTTGGCGCCAATGCCGAGAAAGCCGCCGACATCGATGACGACCTGACTGGCGGCTCCTGAGCCGTGCACATGCGAAACGCTGCCGACTTTGTTGTCGTCTGCGTCGTAAATCGTGGCGTCTTCGAGAATGTCTGGTGTCAGTTCGGTGCTTGTGAGGCGTACGTGGTTGGTGTGATCCATCTTTCGAGACTCCTGTTGGGTGGAATATTTGAACCTCTCAGCCGAGCAATCGTTCCGAACAATTCCGGGGGCGACGGACGGACGACGCAAGGACGCTAGAAGCCTCAACTCAGCCTCCGTCCGAATTGACTCGCAAAGCTCCGTACGGAAGCGTACAAAAGGAAATCGTCAGCAGCACAGTTGGGGCGCTGACGCTTGGGAGTGACCATCGCTCTTGCCCATCACGAAGGAGCCCGAGCACCCCGGTCTGCCAGTGGGCGCGATGACCGCGCTGGCGCGGGATACAGGCGCCACTGAACAACAGATACGCGAAATCATATCGCTCCTCGGGTTCGATCGCGCCTCTATCTTGCGGGAGGCTCGTTTGCTGGCGAAAGATAGTCAGCCAACAAGGCCTTCGAGTCTTCAGCAGTAACTGTCGGTTTCATACCAACGCGCCCGCCCGTCTAGTGCTGCGCGAGACGAAGTCTATGGTTCGTTACCGTCCGCTCGTTCGACGGGCGCGGCCGGCTAAGAGATCCCAGTGCTCTTGCCCAAGGGAAAAGAGTCTCGTGGATTACCAGACACTGCAAGCCAAGAGCGAATTGCTTCGCCGGATGAGCGCGGACGATTTCGCGCGGCTACGTCCGCATCTGGCGAGTGTTTTTCTTGAGTTGCGCGCGCCGCTGGAGACCGCGGGGCAGAAGATCGAAGCCGTCTACTTTCTGGAAAGCGGGCTGGCCTCGGTAGTGGCGAGGACTTCGCCTGCGACCGAAGCCGAAGTCGGAATCATCGGGTTCGAAGGAATGACCGGTTCGGCCCTGGTCATGGGGGACGACCAGGCCAACTTTGATTGTTACGTCCAGTCGACATGCGAGGCTCTCCGGATAGAGGCTGCCCCCTTCGTCGAAGCCCTGGAGGACAGCCCTACATTGCGGTCGTTCCTGTTGCGCTATGTCCAATATTTCCATGTTCAGACAAGCTATACGGCATCGATCAACGCGCGGCAGAGCCTGGAAGTTCGACTGGCAAGATGGCTTTTGATGTGCAGCGACCGCACTGTCGGCGACAGGCTTATGATAACCCATGAATTTCTGTCCATCATGCTTGGTGTGAGGCGTCCGGGGGTTACCGTCGGCCTCCAGATGATCGAAAGTTATGGTTATATCCGAGCGCGCCGCGGAGAGATTACGATCCGCGATCGAGACGGTCTCATGACGTTGGCGCGAGATTCTTACGGTCCACCCGAAACCCAGTACCGCCGGCTGGTCGGAGATTTGGGCTCGAAGCATCCCGCGAGGCAGGAGCGGCCTCTCGTTTGAGCGCGCCGGGCCAACGGAGGCTTCTCCGCCACTGAGCCGACAACAGGACATTTCGAGTGGCCGGCGCGATGATGCCGGTGAGACACCGTTGCCTAAACCCGCGCCGGCCACTGCGGCATGTTTTGGGGATGCCGCGTTGCCAATCTAGTTGCCGACAAGCAACTGGCAACGAAGGCTCACGGTTTGGTAAGAACCGTACGTACATGCACGCAACTCCCTCGGTCGCGTTCAAGGCATGCTCGCGAAATCCTGAGTTGAATACAGTCCCTCGATAAAATCCGGATTGGCAGGCCCTGTCCGTCGTTGGGGTGACGTCCGCAGGGTGGGTGCAGATTGGCTGGCCAGGTTCCGATATTGCCAGGCGGGCTGGCCTTCACCATCTTAGCTGGGATGGCGACACCCAAATCGAAAACACTCGACTCCGGCTCATCCGGGCTTCAGCACGATCTCTTTGGTGCTGCCGACGACCTACCGGAAGGTTTCTTCTATCAGCCCGAGTTGATCACGGCGCAAGAAGAAACGGAACTCGCCCGGCATCTGGAAGGCCTTCCGTTCGAGGCGTTCGATTTCCGTGGCCATCTGGCAAACCGGTGCGTCGTCGGTTTTGGCCTGCGTTACGACTACGACAGACGCCAGGTCGTCGAGGCGCCGCCGATCCCTGACTTCCTGCTGTCCCTGCGCGACAAGATCGCAGCGTTGGCAGGCCGGCCCGCCAACGCCTTCGCGCAAGTGTTGATCAACGAATACCGGCCCGGCGCCGGCATCGGCTGGCATCGAGACAAGCCTCATTTCGAAGACGTTGCGGGTGTTTCGTTGCTGGCGCCTTGCAGCTTCCGGCTCCGGCGGAAGAATGGCGCCAAATGGGATCGCCGGACCATCGTCGTCGAACCAAGGTCGGCGTATCTCATGACCGGACCATCGCGCACGGAATGGGAGCACAGCATTCCGGCGGTTGACCTGCACCGCTACTCGATCACCTTGAGGACATTGCGCACCAACTCCGCATGAGCATCGCGCGCCGAGCCGTTCTGTGCCATTGCCAGCGCCATCACGAGTTCTTGAACGCAAAACGGTTCCGGGAACCTCCCAACCACAAGTTGGTTTGGAGGACAGGTACAGCTTCAAAGGTGGAGAATGTCCATGGCCCGTGCCCGATCCGTGTTGGTGGCAGCCCGGCGTCCGTTCCATAAAACGCCGATGGCGGTCGCAAACGCATGTTTCGTCGGCACATTGCTGACCGACGTTGCCTATTGGCGAAGCGCTGAAATGATGTGGGCAAATTTTTCCGCCTGGCTGCTCCTTGCCGGCCTGGTTGTAGGCGTGCTCGCGGTCCTTGCAGCACTTGTCGATTTGTCTACCGGCCGACTTGCCCGTCAAGCCGGGCCTGCATGGCCATATCTCCTTGGCAGCCTCGTCGTGCTCGTCATATCGCTCTTCAACGCACTGGTGCACAGCCGTGATGCCTGGACCTCGGTCGTGCCGACGGGGCTCATCCTGTCCGCCGTCGCCGTGATCGTTATCCTCTTGCTGGGACTGCTGGGATGGAGTTCCGGCCACACTCAAGTGGAGGTGGTCGAATGAATGTCTCCGCCAGACATATCCGGCGTATCGCGAGCCTCGGTCTGCTGTTCGGATCGATTTTGGCGCTGCCCGCATGCAGCGATAACGAACCGGATCCCACCGATCAGGTCGGAGCAAACCCGACGCTGCCTGAACCTATTCAGTATCTGGTGCCGCCCATGCATGTCGCGTCGGTCGTCGGTTGGAAACAAGACGAGAAGCCGACCGTCGCCAAGGGTTTGCAAATCCAGGCCTTTGCCAAGGGCTTGAGGCATCCGCGCTCGCTTTACACATTGCCGAATGGTGACGTTCTGGTGGTCGAATCCGTGGCGCCGGCCGGTGCCGCGATCAAGCGGCCGAAAGACCTGATCATGGGCTGGATCGAGTTGATGGCGACCTCGGGCGGCGGCACCGAAGGAAGCAACCGTATCACCCTGCTGCGGGATACGAACGGCGATGGTCTGCCCGATGTCCAGGAGGTCTTCCTCGATCATCTCAATTCGCCCTTTGGCGTGGCCCTGGTCGGCAACGATCTCTACGTCGCCAATACCGACGCCATCGTGCGTTACCCCTACACGTCGGGCGACACCAAGATCACCGCGCCGGGCGCCGTGCTGACGCCATTGCCCGGCGGACCTATCGATCACCACTGGACAAAGTCTCTCGTGGCCAGCCCCGACGGGTCTCGGCTGTATGTCGGCATCGGATCCAACAGCAACATCACCGAGAACGGCATCCAGGCGGAAAAGGACCGGGCCGCCATCTGGGAAGTCGACAGGGCCACTGGCCGCTATCGTATTTTCGCGAGCGGCCTGCGCAATCCCAACGGGCTGAGTTGGGAGCCGCAGAGCGGCGCGCTGTGGGCTGTGATCAACGAGCGCGACGAGCTCGGTCCTAACCTGGTTCCCGACTACATGACCTCGGTCAAGGACGGCGCGTTCTATGGTTGGCCGTACAGCTACTATGGTCAGCATGTCGACCCGCGCGTGATGCCGCAGCGGCCGGACCTCGTCGCCAAGGCGATCCCTCCCGACTATGCCTTGAGTTCCCACGTCGCACCTCTGGGCTTGACGTTCTACACTGGAACCAACCTGCCGGAGCTCTATCGCAACGGCGCCTTTGTTGGCGAGCATGGTAGCTGGAACCGCAAGAGCTTCAACGGCTACAAGGTCGTTTTCGTGCCGTTCAAAGACGGTCATCCAGATGGCAAGCCGCAGGACGTCGTCACCGGTTTCCTCGGCAAGGACAACAAGGCGCACGGGCGGCCCGTCGGCGTTGCCGTCGACAAATCCGGCGCGCTGCTGATCGCCGACGATGTCGGGAACACGGTCTGGCGCGTAACTTCCACGAGCCAGTAGGCACCTGCATAAACGCTGATCGCTTCACTATCTCGGTGCGAATTCCACCAGCGCCTTGACGAATTCTGCCGGTGCCTCGATCGGCAGGAATTCGCCGCAGTTGGCGATCATGTGACCTTGCAGGTTCTTTGCGCCAGACATCCTCAGACCTTCGAGGTAATCGTCGATCGATCCAAAATCCGCGTCGCCGCGGATATAGAGGATCGGAACTTCGATGCGCGCCGGGGCATTGGCCTCGGCATCCTGCTTGAACGCGCGATACCAATCAAAGCCGGCCTTAAGTGCCTCCGGCCTCGCATAGGCCTGCGTCAACGTCTCCCGCATTTCATTGGTCAATGCTTCGGGACGGCCGGCGAGCAGATCGAAGAAAAAATCGAAGTAGGCGCGTTGATGGCCCGTCACCAGCAACTCCGGTAACTCAGGCACCGCATGAAACGCAAAGTGCCAGATGCCCGGGTTTGCGACTACCTTCGTCCATGGTTGAAGGCCGGGGATAACCGTATTCATCGGCACCGCGCCGACGATGCGACCGCCATGATGGCGAGCAGCAGCGAAGGCAATCATGCCGCCCACATCGAAGCCTGCAACGACGATGGATTTGGCCCCAAGCGCCTCGGCGGCTGAAATCACAATACCGGCAAGAACCTTCTTTTCCGCCGACGGCGGAGTGCCACGCGATTCACCGATCTCCGGAAGATCGAAAGCCAGCGTAAAGTACCGCGTGCCGAGTTCATCGATCACGCCATCATAGATTTTCCTGGAATGGGGCCAGCCGTGCAGAAGGATCAAGGCCGGTCGGCGCGGATCGCCGGCCGTGGATACCGCCAGCTGCATATCGCCTGCTTCGAGGGTCTGGACGAGCATCGTCTATCCATTTTCGGGAACTCAGAAGAAAACGAAGAGCGAACGAATAGGTTGCCCCACCAGTTCAGTCTGCGTCGCTCGCCGCTGTCCGTTCTCCAACGTCTGTGCTCAAGGACCCAGCCCGCTTTCTGAGCCGGCTCGACCGTCACCAAGTGGGAGGAGGGGGCCATCCACCGGCCCTGTTGGTCCGCCTGCGGAACAAGCATTTAACCCTGGCGTTAGAATGCCGGGCGATCCCGCAACGGGCGAATGGGCAGTCGCGAAGTCGTCGCGGCGGTTTGCAATTAGGACAATGCAGGGAGATTCACATGCCGCTTACGGCCTTCGCACTCAATTGCTCGCTCAAAGCTTCGAACGACAGGGAAAAATCCTCCACCGATCGGTTGCTCGCCGATGTCCTGGCGGCGTTGATGCAATACGATGTGAAGGGCGAGATCGTGCGTGCGCTCAGCCACGATATCAAGCCCGGCGTGCTCTCCGACATGGGCGAGGGCGACGATTGGCCGAAACTCAGAAAGAAGATACTGGCGGCCGACATCTTCGTGCTCGGGCTTCCGATCTGGCTTGGCCAGCCCTCGAGTGTGGCCAAGCGCGTCCTGGAGCGGATGGATGCCTTTCTCGAGGAGACGGATGACAGAGGGCGAATGCCGGCAGCAGGAAAGGTGGCCCTGGTGGCCATCGTCGGTAATGAGGACGGTGCGCATCACTGCCACGCGGAATGCTTTCAGGCATTGAACGATGTCGGCTTCACCATCCCGGCCAATGGCGGGGTCTACTGGGTTGGCGAGGCGATGGAGGACGTCAACTATGTCGACCTGCCGGCAACTCCGGAAAAAGTCTCGGGTGCGATCGAAATGGCAGCCTCAAACGCCGCCCATCTCGCTGGATTGCTGAAAGACCGGGGCTACTCGGGCGTCTCGGGATGACCTTTGTTCGCCTAAACAACTTTGAGCGGCCAGACCTTGCAGCGTCGATGAGGTCTCAATCGGGAACAGGAAGGCTTGTAGCGAGTTCATATTCTCATCAGCCGGCGACCGCCGCTCCGTCTACACGGCGCGAAGCCGCAAACAGGAGAGCAAGTCATGGGTCTCGGCACAATTCTTATCATCATTCTGATTATCGCATTGCTTGGCGGCTTTAGTGGACTTGGCGGCGGGCCATTCTACGGCACCGGCTATTACGGGGGCGGCGGCCTCGGTCTTCTGCTGCTTATAGTCATAATCCTGGTCGTGCTCGGGCGTCTCTAGCCGAGTCTGCCATGCGGTGGCAGATTGTATCACCTGCCGCTTGCGGTTCTCTTCGGAGTTGCTTTGAATCCATAGCAGTCCGGCAATGACGGTCCGCCCTCTGGAGGGCGGACCACTCGTCGGACATATCAGGTCAAAATCAGCACGATCTTGAACGTATCCGGATCAACGATGACGATCCGACCGTCCGCAAGCACGAAATACTCGTAGCTTTCGTAAGCGGGAACGATCTTGACGATACGAGCCGGCAGCCGATGCAGCCTGACCTTGTGCCGCGGAACTTCGACGCCGACGCTGATGTCAAAATTGACATTGGACACAGGCTCGACCTTCGTCTCCCGGATAATCTGAGTGACTTGGGTTTTCTGCTCCACCGTCACGTTGTTGATGGAACCGGTCGACGTCGTATCCTGTGTCGAGGCCTTGCCCTGGGCCTGCTGGTCGGTGGTGGTGCCGGTCTTGCCCTGAGCCTGCTCGTCGGTCTGCATCTTGGTCTTGCCCTGGGCCTGCTGGTCGGTGGTGGTGCCGGCCTTGCCCTGAGCCTGCTCGTCGGTCTGCATCTTGGTCTTGCCCTGAGCCTGCTCGTCGGTCTTCAGCTTGGCTTTGCCCTGGGCCTGCTGGTCGGTGGTGCTGGCCTTGCCCTGAGCCTGCTCATCGGTCTTCAGCTTGGCCTTGCCCTGGGCCTGCTGGTCGGTGGTGGTGCCGGCCTTGCCCTGAGCCTGCTCGTCGGTCTTCAGCTTGGCTTTGCCCTGGGCCTGCTCGCCCATCTTGGAGCCGTTCTGGCAGTCAGCCTGCCCGGAAGCGCAGTTGGCGTCTGCGCCAGATTGGCTTTCGGTCTGTTGTGTCTGAGCCACCGCCGTTCCACAGCCGAGCCCGATGGCCAGCATGCTGGTAATGAGAACACGTTTCATGGGAAATCTCCCTGGGTAAGGTTCGTCCCTTCACTGGGTAGAACCAGCACCCAAAAAAAATGTTCCGAGATAGATGCGTGAGTGCTAAAAAACGACCCCGCTTGAGATCATACGATCGCGGGCGGAAGCCGCCGTTAAAGCGACCTTTTCAACCTTGGCGATTGCCCTAGCTGTCTCCTGAGAGGAGACCGACATGGCAATCTATAGTCTGAGAGTGGTCAGCTTCATTTTCGTTGCACTGGCTTTCGCTCCGGCCGCCGCGCATTTCTTCGCCATGTTCAACAAGATGAAGCTCGACGGGCCAAACTATCTGGCTGCGCAGCGCGCCTATGATGGATGGAGCCTGTTCGGCATCGTGGTGCTGGGAGCATTGCTCTCCACGGCCGCCCTGGCGATCCTGCTCTATCGAGCGAGCGCATCTTTCGGCTTGGTTGTTGTCGCCTTTCTAAGCATCGGCGCCACGCAGTTTGCCTTCTGGACGCTGACCTATCCAATCAATCAGGCGACCCGGAACTGGACTGTCCTCCCTGAAAACTGGGAGCTGCTGCGGCGCCAATGGGAGTATTCGCATGCCATCGCCGCAGGCCTCAACGCCTTGGCGTTGCTGGTGCTTTTCATATCGGCGCTTCGCCCTGCGGTGCGTTGAACGACCACGTCGTCACCAGCACGGCCAGCGGGCAGGAACCACCATGAAGCGGAATCATTGAAACGCCAGATGTCCCAGCGCGGCAGGAAAAATGAAACGGTACTATTTTGATCTTCAAAACGGTGACGGCGCGGTACCCGACGATGACGGGCAGCTGTTCGAATCCCGGGAACAAGCCAGAGCGGAAGCAATTCGTATTTTGCAGGATGTCGCCCAAGACGAAATGCCCGACTGCGATTTCGTCAAGATAACCGTCAAGGTACGCGATGAGATCGGTGCGCAGATGTTTGAGGCGTCGCTTGTTCTGACCTCCGGATGGAGCGTTTGATGTCGCAGTGCTAGCGGCGATACCGCACCGGGATTTGCACGACATTCTCCGATCCAGGCAGATCAAAGGCCATGGCCAGCTGACGTACGGAGGCCATCTCCACGATCAGTTCTTCAATCGAAAGGTCTGGCAGGCCGGTCTTCACCCTCTGCCTCACCCTGGCCGCAAGTTCATGAACCCGCACCGGGACGAAAAGCGGGCTGTCGTCCAGCAGCTTGCTGATTTCGATGACCACATCGG